>DATBDZ010000254.1:0-5970 GCA_036276235.1 Humisphaera sp.
GCGTGACGGCCGGCTTTCGGCAAACCGCCGACAGCGCCAGCGCGGCCAGCGCCAGCACCGCCGCCGCTATCGCATTGCTTACGCCGATCTGCAGAAGTGTCTGCATTGCGATCACCGTGTTTCTCCCTCTCCCCTGTACTCAGGGGAGAGGGCTGGGGTGAGGGGACAAACGCGTCAATTTGCGAATCGCGCTGTTTTGCAACTCGCTGTCCCCTCACCCTGCCCTCTCCCCTGAGTACAGGGGAGAGGGTAAATATCCGCGCGCCTCACTTGAACGAGCGACATCGCACGCGGTAGCCACATCGAACGGTCCGCGTGCGCTAAAGCGCACCCGACGGAAACCAAGCCTGACTGCGACCGCTTCGCCTGATCGAAGGAAAGTGGGTAAAACATCGCGCACTTCACCTGAATGACGAACACTCAGTCCATGCGCTCAGGCGCCTTTCGTTTCATCCTTCGCCGGCGGATCAATCAGGCGGCGCAGCGCCTTTCGTTCCTCCGCCGTCAGCTTGCGGCCGCGCGTGAGGCTGCTGAGCAGCGGCACCAGCGATCCGCCGCATAATCGCTCGATCATACTGAGCAGTCGCCGGCCGATCAGGTCTTCACGGCTGACGGCCGGCAAAAATACGTGAACGAAAAGACTCCGGTCGCGCCGCACCATCTGTTTTGCTTCGAGCCGCTCCAACTGCTTCTGGATTGTGGCGTATCGCCCGGCGCTTGTGGCGCCGCCCAAACCATCGACGACCTGCCGAATGCTGGCGCGGCCTTCGCGCCACAGCAGGTCCATGATCGCCATCTCGGCTTCGGTCAAATCTTGCTTCGGTCGGGCCATTCGAGAGCTTCCAGTCGTTTGAACTGATATTTAAGACATAATGGCTGAGAAACGCAAGAGGAAAATTTTGTGATTAAAAAAAGGGACGGAGCCGGGCCGTCCCGGCCCGGAATCTTCGTGGCATGGGTTTCCAACCCATGGACTTGCGGTACTCCGCAAGCGTCGGCCGTACTCGGCCGACATCAAGAGCGAAGCGTTCTTCCAACTCCACAAAGAGTCGCGATAATGAAAACATCGGTTCGACAATTCATCCAGGAGCGCAAAGCGATGACAGCCAGACCTCGACGACAATCGCGATCATCATTGCATCTGCTCTCTCTGATAATCCTTGTTACTTTCGTTGAGCACGGCGCTCCATCACCCGCCGCCGAGGCTCATCTCGACGGCCGCACGTTTAAGCTTCCCGATGGCTTCACGATCGAAAAAGTCGCTGGGCCGCCGATGGTGGATCGGCCGATCGTCGCGGATTTTGACGAGCAGGGGCGGCTCTATGTCGCCGACTCTTCAGGGTATAGCGAGAACGGCCCCAAGCAGCTTGCGGCCAAGCCGCATCGCGTGGTGCGGCTTAATGCGGCCGATCCATCCGGCATCTTTCGCACGCCGATCACATTCGCCGATCATTTGAGTTTTCCGGAAGGGGCGATGTGGTACGCCGGCTCACTTTATGTCGGCGCGCCGCCGAGCATTTGGAAGCTGACCGATTCGACCGGAGCGGGCGTCGTCGATCAGCGTGTCGAATGGTTTGCGGGCAAGACGCTCACCAATTGCGCCAACGATATTCACGGCCCATACCTCGGCCCGGATGGCTGGATCTATTGGTGCAAAGGCGCGTTTGCCGAGCAGACGTACGCGCGGCCGGGGCATCCGCCGCTGGTTACCAAAGCCGCGCATATTTTCCGTTGCCGGCCGGATGGTTCGGGCATTGAGCCGGTGATGACCGGCGGGATGGACAATCCGATCGACGTCGTCTTCTCCCCCGGCGGCGAGCGATTCTTCACGACCACATTCCTGCAAAATCCGGCGGGCGGACATCGCGATGGAATTATTCACGCAGTCTATGGCGGGCTTTATGGGAAGGTTCACGATGATGTGCTCGACGATCATCCGCATACCTCGCCCGATCTGATGCCGGTGCTTTCGCATCTGGGGCCGGCCGCCTGCTGCGGTTTGGCGCGGTACGAATCGGATGCGTTCGGCCCCGATTATCAGAACAATCTCTTTGCCGCCTGTTTCAACCTGCACAAAATCACGCGGCACATTCTGAGCAGCGACGGCGCGACGTTTTCCTCGCGCGATGAGGATTTCGTTGTCTGTGATAGCGTTGACTTTCATCCGACGGATGTGATCGAAGACGCCGACGGTAGCCTGCTGATTCTCGACACCGGCGGCTGGTACAAAATCTGCTGCCCGACCTCGCAATTCGCCAGGCCGGATGTGCTGGGGGCGATCTACCGCGTCCGCAAGATCGACGCGCCGCCGATTGAAGATCCTCGCGGATTGAAGATCGCGTGGAATACGCTTGGCGCGACAGAACTGGGCGGTCTCTTAAGCGACGCGCGGCCGGCGGTGCAGAAGCGCGCGATCGCGGCGCTAGCGGCGCAGAAATCAGCCGCGATTCCCGTGATCAAATCGCTGCTGGACCACGGCAATTTCCGCGGGCGCTTGAGCGCCGTCTGGGCGGGAACGCAAATTGAATCGCCGGATGCGCGGAAGGTGGTCCGTGCGGCGCTGGCTGATCCGGATTCAATCGTCCGCCAGGCGGCGGCGCATTCGGCCAGCGTCTGGCGCGATAAGGGCGCGCTGGCGGCACTGCAGACGTTGCTGAGCAGTTCCTCGCCGCAAAACCGGCGCGTTGCCGCTGAGGCGTTGGGTCGGCTTGGAGATGCTCGCGCGGTGCCGGCGCTGCTCGCGCAAATTGCCACTAACAATGACCACGTGCTCGATCACTCGCTGACTTACGCGTTGATCGAAATCGCGGACATTCCGGCGACGACCGTTGGATTGTCCAACGCCAGTCCGCGCGTGCGCCGGTCGGCGATGATCGCGCTGGATCAGATGGAGAACGGCAAACTTGATCCACAGGCGGTGATCGGCGCGCTCAATGATGCGGACACCGCTTTGCGGGAGGCGGCGGCTTGGATCGCCTCGCGGCATCCGGAATGGGGCGATCAACTCGGCCGCGCGCTCCGTCAGCGAATCGCGGCAAATGATCTCAATCCCGAAAGCCGCGCGCAGGTTCAACATCAACTGGCGCGGCTGGCCAAATCCCAGGCTATTCAATCGTTCCTCGCGGATTGTCTGAGTGACGCAAAACTGCCGGCCGCCCAGCGGCGGCTCGTGCTGGCGGCAATGGCCGAGTCATCCATCAAACCCCCGCCGGCCGCTTGGGTGGATGCAATCTCGAAGATTCTTTCCGGCGACGATGCCGCGCTTCTTGCGGATGCGGTCGGGGCGCTGCGGCGAATGTCGCTGGATAAGAAGCAGACTGCGGCAATCGAGCCGCAGCTTTTGCAGGTTGCGGGCCGCGATGATCTTTCGGCGTCGGTTCGCTTAGATGCGCTGGCGGCCGGACCGAGCGGCTCGTTGAACCTGACGCCAGCGCTGTTCAGCTTTCTGGCCACTCAGCTTGCACCGACGCAGCCGACCATGCAGCGGATCGCGGCGTCGCAGGCGATCGGCCGCGCGAAGTTGAGCAGCGAGCAACTCACGACGTTGACCGAATCCGTTCAGGCGGCCGGGCCGCTGGAGATCGATCATTTGCTGAACGGATTCTCGCAATCGCAGGACGCGAATGTCGGCCACAAACTTGTCGCGGCGCTTCAACAATCTAAAGCCCTGACGGCTCTGCGCGCCGATGCGCTCAAAGCGCGGCTGGCGAAGTTTGGGCCCGAGGTTCAACAGGAAGCCGAACCGCTGCTGGCGCGACTGAATCCGGATGCGGCTCAGCAAAGAGCGAAACTCGACGAACTGGCGACGAGTCTCGCAACCGGCGATATCCGCCGCGGCCAGCAAATCTTCAACGGCACGAAAGTCGCCTGCGCGACCTGCCACGCCATCGGCTACGTCGGCGGCACTGTCGGCCCCGATCTCACCCGCATCGGCCAGATTCGGACCGAGCGCGATCTGCTGGAGAGCATCATCTTTCCCTCCGCCAGTTTCGTGCAGAGCTATGAGCCGATGCTCGTCGATACCCGCGACGGCGATCGCCAGTCCGGCATCATCCGCAAGAACGACGCCGACGAAGTCGTGCTCGTTACCGGCCCCAATCAGGAGCTGCACATCCCGCGCGCGAATATCAAGGATATTCGTCCCGGCACGGTTTCGGTGATGCCTTCGGGTTTGGAGCAGCAATTGTCGAAGCAGGAGCTGGCGGATTTGGTGGCGTTTTTGAAGGCGTGCAAGTAAGCGAAATTCGGTCAACTAGGAATCGTAAATCGAATCGGTTAGATTCGCGCGGCCGCGATGGCTTGCTTCTCCTGGCGGAGGAGCTGTGGAGGAACATATCGATGCCGCGTGCCTTTGGCGCGTTCAAACGAACGCCGCTCTTTTTTCTTTGTTTTCTGAGTCTGATCCTGGCGGCCGCGCCGGCACATGCCGCCAACGTGGCGCAGATCCAGGACCTTCCCTACGAGAACACCAGCGCCGGCGACACCGCCTGGATGCTGGTCAGCGCGGCTCTGGTGCTGTTCATGACCGGGCCGGGATTGGCGCTCTTTTACTGCGGGCTGGTTCGCCGCAAAAATGTGCTATCTACCATGATGCAGAGCTTCATCTGCATGGCGGTGGTCAGCATTCTCTGGGCGGTCATCGGATACAGCCTGGCATTTTCGGCCGGCAATTCGTTTGTCGGCGGATTTCATTTCGCGTTTCTTCGACACGTCGGCGGCGCGCCATGCGAATATGCGCCGACGATCCCGCATTCGACCTGGATGGCGTATCAGATGATGTTTGCCGTCATCACGCCGGCCCTCATTTGCGGCGCGTACGCCGAGCGCATGAAATTCAGCTCGATGCTGGTTTACACCTCGCTTTGGCTGCTGGTGGTTTATTGCCCGATGGCGCACATGGTCTGGGGCAAGGGCGGATTGTTCAACGTGGGTGTCGGCGATCCAGTCGTGAAAGGAATGCTCCCCGCGCTTGATTTCGCCGGCGGAACTGTGGTGCATGTCAGTTCGGGCGTATCGGCGTTGATTTGCGCGCTGATGCTCGGCAAACGGCGCGGATATGGGCGCGTGCCAATGCCGCCTCATAGTGTCGTGCTCTCGGTAATCGGGGCGGCGATTCTGTGGGTCGGTTGGTTCGGATTCAATGGCGGCAGCGCGCTCGCCGCCAACTGGCAGGCGAGCGGCGCATTCGTGGCGACGCACTTTGCCGCGGCGGCGGCGGCGCTGGGATGGATGTTCGTCGAATGGCTCAAGCAGGGAAAGCCGACCGTGCTCGGCGCGATCTCCGGCGCGGTCGCGGGCCTCGTCGTCATCACGCCCGCCAGCGGGTTCACCAGCCCGATGTACGCGATCGTCATGGGTGCGGTCGGCGGCGTGATCTGCTTCTTCTCCGCGACATCGCTCAAACATCTTTTCGGCTATGACGATTCGCTCGACGCCTTCGGTGTGCACGGCGTCGGCGGAACGGTCGGCGCACTGCTCACCGGCGTCTTCGCGGTCTCCTGGACAAACACCGTCAAGGGCAGCGGATTGGTCGAAGGAAATGCTGCGCAATTGGGGCATCAGGCCGTCGCGACGGTTTTGACCTGGGGCCTGGCGGCGGCGGGATCGGTCGTCCTGCTGCTCCTCACAAAAGTCCTCTGCGGCGGCCTGCGCGTCCGCGAAAGCGACGAGTACGAAGGACTCGATCTCACGCAACATGGCGAAAGCGGCTACAACTTCGAGGAAGCATTTCCAGGAACGGTGCTGGAGGACGGTGGAAGCTATCAGTCAGAGGGATAATCCTCGGCGAAGAGACATTTCCAATTAAAGGTGACGCGAACCTTTATATAAAGGTTCGCGTCACCTTTATTGGCGGCGGGCGGGTGAGCGCCTCTGGCGAGCATTATTGTCCCGCGGCAAAGCCGTGCGTGTGGCCGCTTTCGCCGGGGACGTACAGCGTTCCTTCCGGATGCTGCGGCGGCTGGTCTTCTT
>DATBDZ010000255.1:0-26695 GCA_036276235.1 Humisphaera sp.
CATTCTCCAAGGAGGGATATAAGACGGTGCGCGTGCAGATGAACTTCGGAACCGGCCTTCCCATTGCGATGGCCGGGCTCCCGCTGCAATCAGCCCCGCCGCCGGGCGACGATGAAGCGGCCCGCAAGGCGGATGTTCCAATCGAAGACGCCGATGTGCTGCCGATTTCGCCGGAGAATCTCATGACGGTGCTGATGCATCCGAAGTAGGATTTTTATCCCGCAAAATTCCGATATTGCGCGGTCGTCGTTCCAGTGGCGCTGTGGCCGGTGGTGGCCAAGCCCAGGAAAATCGTGGTTGGTAATGCCAACGTTACGCTGCTGGTGACGGTCCAGGTGACGCCATCCGTGCTGTGATACGCCGTGAAGACGTTGCCGACGCGGGTCAGGCGGACCCACACGTTGGGGAACGTGAGCGGTGCCGATGGATGCACATTCGTGACCGCAGCGCCGCTCGAGGCGCGGGCGGTGTAACGATATCCATCCGCGGCCGTGGTGCCGGAGAAGATCATCGCGCTGTTGGCGTTGAGCGAGGTCCGCGCCATCAGGCCCGCCTTGGCGTCGATCGAGCTGGCGGCATCCAGCGACGTCACCTGCACCTTCACATCAAAATCACCGGTCTGCTGCCGATAGGCGAATCTGAAGGAGTCGGCGGTGTTGTAGATATCGGTGCCGCCGGCGACGACATCGTAGCCGCCGGTTCCGACGGCGGTTGTGCTACCGACCGTCGTTGTGCCGATGTCGACGCTCGTGAGGCTCGTTTGCTGCGCGGCCGTCGTCGTGAACGTCGCCGCGGCACTGTAGGGGCCGACGCCCGCTGAGTTCTCAGCACGCACCTGATACGTGTAGGCGGTGCTGGAGGTCAGTGAGCCGTCGGTGTAGCCGGTGCCGGTGATGCCGAACGCCAGATCGTGGAAAAGGCCGTCGGTCCCCTTCCGCTGGATGCGATAGCTGGTCGCGCCGGCAATCGGCGTCCAGGACAGCGCGATCGAATTTGAGGCCGGCAATCCACTGAGCGCCGGCGTTCCCGTCGGCGGCGTTGCCGTCGTCGTATTCGTGGCGGTGGTGAATGCCGTCGCCGGAACGGATTGCACATTCCCCGCACCGACGGCGACGATCTTGTAGAAGTAAGTCGTTCCCGAGGCGGCGCTGGTATCCACGAAACTCGTGGCGCTGATCGGCGATCCAGTCAGCAGCGCGTACGTGCCGGCGGACGATGTCGCGCGAGAGACGTTGTAAGCAACGCCGCCCGTAAACGACACCGGCGCCCATTCCAGCAGGACGCCGCCGGAGGTGGCGACGGCTTGCAGGTCGGTCGGCGTTCCCGGGGCGAGCGCCGGCCGCGCGTTGGTGATCACGTAGACGTTGTCCTGGAAATCGTTGTTCTGGAAACCGGTATTCGAGATGTAGTCGTTGCTGATGATCCAGGAATTGGGAACGATGTTTCCAGAGCGGTCGCGCAGCGGGAAGATGCGGACCTGATGGGTCTTCTTGGTGTTGACCGTGTCGTCGCTGTAGTACCCGTCGATGTTCCAGCCGAAGACGACGGCGCCAGGATTAAACGTGGCGCTGGCGAGCTTGGTGGTCGAGCCGGTGACATGCGGCAACACCGATTGTCCTTCATCGGCGGCCGTCGTGAACAGGCGATTGCGCACTGGCGTGCCGGTCGTCTTCGCATACCAGAAAAGAGACGTCGAAGTATTTTGATTGTGATATGAGCCGATCTGGGTCGCGCTCACCGGCTGCGACGGATCGGCGACCACCCAATACGGCGAATTAATTTCTTCGCCGTAGAAGGTCGGCGTTGTCGGAGATGCGTTGGGGAAATTGGGCCGGCGGGTCGGGGAAATGACCGTGCCATATCCGGCGATCAGATTCACCGTCGTCTGCAACCCCGGCTCTTCCTCCTTGCCCGAGGCATGCTGCCAATAGCCCGAGAGCTGCACGAGCTTGGCCGGCACGGCCGGATCGTTGCTGGCGATCGTCAGCGTGTCGTTCCAGGTGCCGCTCACCTGATTGAGCGGAATGCCTTCATAATCGCCCGTGTCATTCGTCTGATTGTCGCTGTGCACCGGCGCCTTGGTGGCGATGAACTTGATCGTCAGCGTGATCGATGCGCCCGGGGCGATCGGCGTTGTCAGCGGCTGCGACGGAGTAATCAGCCAGCTTGTCGGATCGGTCACATTCAGCGAGCCGATCGTCAGCGGCTGCGTTCCGGTATTGCGGACAATGAGCGTATCGGTGTCGTGAACGGTGTCGCCGTTCACCGGATCCTGATTCTGAATGCGGCTGAAGATCAGGCGATCCGCGTATGGGATGCCATCGGAATTGCTGATGCCGATCGCGGGCGAGCCGACGGCGTTGGCCGCCGGCTTGACGTTGCGGATAATTGCGACGATGTCATTGGAATCGTACTGAAGGTTGTAGTCTTCGGCTTCGAGGATGTAGGCATTGGGCACGACGCTGCCATCCGGATTTTCCAGCGGGAAGAAGCGCATCTTGCGATGCACATTGGCGTCCCAGGTATTGAGCACATCCTCGCTGTAGGCCACGCGCTGTTGGCCGCTATCGATGAAATGCGGGAACTGGGCCCAGAGGCCAAACGTGGCGCTGCCGGGATCGAAGATGGTCGCGCCCAGCGCCGTCGGATCGGTCGTCTGCGCATCGGCCTGCGAGAAAGTAAACAACTCCGTGCGATCGGCGGGCGTGCCGGGCGTGTAATAGCCAAAGCGCATCGCCGGCGCCATGCTGACGTTATACGAAGCCAGCGGCGTGATCGTCACTGGCCCGGTGCCCGCCTTCACGAGGCGCGGCATCACCACTTCCTGGCTCGATGGATCCGGCGTCGTGGGATAGAATGTCTGATTCTGATTGGCATCGTTGGGGCCGTCGCCGGTGATCGTCGGAATATTAAACGCGCGCAAAATCCGCGGCAGCGAAGGCTCATTCGCGCCGCCAAGACCGGTCGTGCCAATGCCATGCAGCGAAATGCTGAGCGTCGGCTGAGCCGCGTCGCTGCTGTTGATCTGCAGAATCGCCGCCTGAATCCCGACGAGGCTGGCGGTGTAATTCACCTGCAGCACAAACGATTGCCCCGGCGAAAGCGCGCCGGGCATGCTGGCGGCGTTGACGATGCTAAACGCGCCGGCGTCGTTACCAGCGACGGTCGTGTCATCGATGATCGACAGCGCGCCGCTGCTGGGGAACGTGATCGTACCGGTGCCGGTATTGGTGAGGGTGATTGTTTGCGAAGGGCTCGCGCCCGGCCCGCCGCTGAAGCTTGTTGCAATATCACTAAATACAACCAGCGGCTTATCCGCCGTCAGCGTGCCGCCTACAGGCGAAGCGACATGCGGCTTGAGCAGCGTGACCCGCGCGCCGCCATATTCGGAGACATAAAGGAAGCCGGAGTTGGGATCTTCGACTATCGAAAGCGGGTTGACAAAACCGGTAAACCCGCTGAAGCCGCGCTGGCTATTGGTGATGGTGCCGTTGGGGCCGCGCGTGAGGACAAGAACGTCGTTGCCGCCGCTGTATTCGGTGACCAGTAATTTGCCGTCGAGCTTTCCGCCAAACGCGCTGCCGTGATACTCGATGATTCCATCGGGCGAATGGTGGTTGCCGAAGATATAAGCCGGTGCGGAATAGTTGGCATCCGGCTTCACGCCGACGGGATATCCGCTCATCTCTTCCGGATCGACGCCGACGGTGGGGTTGCCGCCGTTCGCGACATATTCGCCGCGCACCGGATCGGGGTGGCCATAGTATCTGCCCGGCTTGATATTGAAGAGCCAATCGGGTTCGGTCTGGTCGATCTTGGTTTCCCCGGGAACCGCCGGGCCGGCGTATGGCAGACCGGTATCGATTCGCCGGCCGTTGATTTGGCTGGCGTTGGTTGGATCAAACGCCGGCGTGCTGCCGCCCGATGCGGTGCCATTGGTCGGCGCCCAAAGATTTCCGCTGTCATCCCAGAGAATGTCAAAGGCATTGCGGACGCCGGTTGCATAAAGCGTTAGCGCCGCGCCAGCGGCAAAGGGGTTGTAGGTCCCGCCGCCGTCGGGCGTGCGCACATCCAGCGCGGTGCCAACCGGAAGCTTGGTCGTGTCGAGGCGCAAGATCGCGGCATTGAGCAGATGCTCCTGTCGATTGCCCCAGGTCGGATCGGGCGCGCCGTACGCCGTGTTGCTTCCCTGCGGAATGTAGAGCGCGCCATCCGGCCCGAAGGCCGGCGTGTTGGTCATGTGGTTCAGAATCGAGCGAGGCAGATGGATGACCATGTCCTGAACCGTCGCCAGGTTTGGCCCGCTCATTTTCGTAATCTTGCCATCCCAATCCGGCGCGTTGGTCTGGCCATAGAAGCCGTTGGAGACCCAGATGATCGGGTTGGCCGCGGTGGATGTCGGATCGAACGCAAACCCGCTCACCAGGCGCTGGCCCCCTTCCGCGGTCTGCAACGCGGTGACGATCTGCGGCGAGCTCAGCGTGCCATCCGCATTGATGGAGTAGATGAAGATTCGCCCGTCCTGGTTCGACGCGTAGAGCTTGCCGTCCGGCCCGATCTTCAGGCAGGTGAACACATCGCCGGTGGTCGTCGGCAGCGCGACATGATCGAACGCGATCGACGGATCGACGTTTCCGCCCATCGTGCCGGTCGTGAAGTTCATCGTAAACGGCGCGAAAGCCGCCCCGCTTCGATCTTTCACGCCGTTGGTGATGGTGAACGTATAGGTTGTGTTGGCGTCGAGCGGCACGCTGGGCTGCAAGACGATCGCGTCGCCGCCGCCCGATGAATTGACGACGGCTGGGATGATCGTGCCGTCGGAGTTGCGCTTGAGCGTTACGGTCGAGTTGGTCACCGTTGCGATCGACAGCCCGCCGTTCGGCAGGTGCAGATCCACCGAGACAAACCCATCGCGCGGCACATTGACTGCCCCCGCCACCGGATCGGTATGCAATACCGATGGACCATTGGTGACGACCGTCCCTGGGTCGATCTCAAAATGCGTGAAGCCGACGCTGATCGGCGCGAGATTATTTTTGCTGGAATCGAAAATCCCGCCGACGCTGTTGGCGTTGAAGAATGCCGCCTTCTCCGCGCCGCTGAAAGTCACAGCGCCGGTCGCTGCGATAAACGCGCCGCCATTAAGCGAATAGGAAGCAAACACCTGCCCCGTGGCGGCGTCGCCGGTCAGACGCAGATCAAGCGTGTTGGCGCTCGCGAAATTCCCGATGTTCGTATAGGTGAGGATCGCGTGGGTCGTGCGGTTCTGCTCGTCGGTGAACTGCAGCACCTGCCCCTTCGCGGGCATATCGATGGCCACAATCTTCACCCAATTGTCCTGATCCGGCCCGAAGAAGATCCCCGCCTGCTCATAAGGCGCGGCAATCTGCGAGAGCGGCCCCTTGAGGCGCGTGGTGAGCGTGAAGCCGCTGGTCGTGCCGTCAAATGTTGTTTGCAGCGCGTTGACCTGCGTGTTGTCGCTCTCGTAATTGCTGCCCGACGTCGTTGTGCCAACGGTCGTGAAATCCAGCTCGCCAGCGGCAGTGTTCAAATGAATCAGGTTCGGCTGATATTCCGTGCTGAGTTTGTTGGGTTCGACTGCGGTGAAGCCGGTCCCCTGCCCGGTGGCATCGAAAATCCCTCCTGCCGACTGATTGAAATTCAGGACGAACGGCAGCGTGCTGGAAAGCAGCGTTCGCTGTTCGAGTCCTTCGATCACCGGGCTGGTTGCCCGAGCCATTTTTCGCGCGCATTTTCCGTTCAATGATGGTCTGCCTGACACTCTTTCCACTCCGTTCTGCAAATTGAATCTGCTGGGGGATCGTTTGCTCGGATGAGCGGTCCGCTGAACAACAGACACTATAGCAGCATCGGGAGTAGTTGAAAATCATGCATTCGATTGTTTCGAAAAAACCTCCGGCGTTTCTTATGGGCTAAACCGTCGCCTGCCCTTCGCGGCGCGCCGCAGAAACGCCCGCGCGCAACACAACGCCCGCCCCGATAAAGATTTGTCGTTCACCAAAAGAAGAAAGGGCGGCCTGCGAGGGCCGCCCTTTCCGGGTTTATCCTGCTGTCGCCTAGTGGCCCAGCAGTGACAATACGCTCTGTGGAGCGGCATTGGCCGTTGCGAGCACGGATGTGTTCGCCTGCACCAATACCTGTTGTCGAGTCAGATTTGCCGTCTCGGTTGCAAAATCTGCATCGCGAATGCTGCTTTCGCTGGCCGTCACGTTTTCCAGCGCGACATTCAGGCTATTCGTATTCGTCGCCAAAATGTCGGATTGAAACGCACCGAGCCTTCCCCGAAGCGTCGAGATCTGCTTGATCGCGGAGGTGATGATTCGCTGCGCCTGCGTGGTGTTGGCAGACACAAGCGAATTGGCGCCGCCGCTGGCCATGCTCGACAGGAAACCATTGACGTTATCGCCAAGGCTGCCGGTCGACACCGAATCGATGCCAATCTGCACCTGCGCGTTGGCATTCACTTCCGACCCAAGCTGGAAGCGAGCGCCGCCGCCGGTGATCTGGAAGCCGGTGATGCCGTTGAGGTTGTTGTTGATCTGTGCAAACTTCGACGACAACACAAGCGTGACATCGAGCGATGCCGTGCGCACCGAAGCCGTCGTTCCATCCACATCGGCCTGATTACCGTTGATCAGCACCTTCGCATCGACGCCGCTGGCCTTGCCGACGTTCGTGTTGAACGTGCCGCTGATCGTCTTCACGCTGACGAAATTCTTCGAGCCGAACGCGGTGGAATAAAGCGCCATGCTGCCGTTGGCCAGCACCGAAGCGCTGACGCCGGTGTTTGACTTAACCTGCTCGATGGCGGTGACGATCGCGCTGTTGTGCGCGCTGGCGGCAAATGAAAGCTGCTGGACGCCGTCTTTACCGGCGATCTCAATCGTCGTCGGAGTCGTCGCGATGCCCGATGCCGCGAACGTGATCGTTCCGACCTTGGCGCTGGCGGTTACTTGAACTGTCAGGGCGGTGGTGCCGTTGTCGGGAATCTGCGCGGTATTGAGCGTGACATTGGAGATGGCGCTGTTGACAACGCCGGCGGTGGTGTAGCCCAGCGAGCCGTTGAGCAGCTTCACGCCGTTGAATTGCGTCGTGTTGGCGATGCGATTGATGCTGTTGAGAATCGAGTCAACCTGAAGCTGGTTGGCCTTGATCTCATCCGGCGAGAGCGCGCCGCTGTTGGCGGCCTGGTTGGTCAGCGTCTGCACTTGCAGCAGCATCGACGAGACTTCATTGAGCGCGCCTTCGGCGGTGTTGATGACGTTGCCGGCGCGGTTGGAGTTGTCGATCGCCTGGTTGATGCCGGCGATTTCGCTCCGGAGCGATTCGCTGGCGATCAGCCCTGCCGGGTCATCCTTGGCGCTGTTGATCCGCAACCCGGTCGAAAGCCGGTGCAGGCTGGTGGAAAGATTGTTCTGATTTGCCGACAGGCTATGCAACGCCTGCAAGGAATTGATATTGGTATTAATCCGACTCATGTATCCTCCGTGAAGCGGCGCCAGAAACTGGCGGCCATACAGGCGGGTTTCCGTACCCGCGGGTTACAATTATTTCCGCAACGCAATCAGCAGACACTCTTGTCCGCCGCAATCGCGTTCTCGCCTCAGGCGGCACATCCAGATCCGCCGACGCGATCGATCAAATTCAAAATAGGAGTTACAGAGCCGGTACTCCGCCCGGCGCGCAGGCGTGGTGATTCGGTGGTGGGCGAACCTCCTTGCTCGTAAAACACTGCGGCCGGTTCCGTCCGACCGCCGCGAGAATCCCGATCAAAACCGGAACGCTCGCCTGATCCGCAATCACTTTCGGAACAAGCATCGCGCAAACTTGAGCGGGCGGACGCGCCGATTCTGCGCGGGGGGAAGTTGCCGATAATAACATCGGAGGGAACTGGGAATGTGGGGACGCGTTTTCGCGAGTCTCGGTTTGACGGACCCAATGCAATTCAAATCCGTTTGAGCTACCGCAGTTGGAGGGTGAGGCGCAAGAAATAATTTGATATCAGGGCCCTGGCAACGTTACGATTGGGATCGACCACTCACGAGCGTGGCACGTCGAAGGGAGGATCACTTGTCCAAGGCCGGGCGTGACAGAGATCGCATCGCAACATTATTGTTCGACGAATTGCAGCATCGCAAGAAAGCATTCGTTCTTCGACTGCGATTTGAAGCGCAATCCATCACCGATCCCGAGGCTCGCAAAATTTTCCTCTCGGAAATCGACGGGTTGGGCCATTTGGGACTGGTCAGTTGGGCAATGCTACGTACCTTGGAAAGTGCGTTGCTCCGGCACCTTCCCGCCAGCGCGCTCCCGGGGCGGATTGCACTGCTCCGTGAAGAATATGAGCGGCTTTCGACAAACTCCGGCTGGACGGATCACCTCAAATCTGCTCCCAGCCTAGACAAAGCCGACGAATCGGTTTTGCAAAACTATGCCGCCCGGCTGGCCGAAGATGTGCAACGGCTGCGCGAAGGGCGATATAATATCCTTCTGATACGGGCGTGGCACACGATTGTCGGAATCGGATTTGCGGCTTTGCTCATTTCGTTGGCATTTAGCCATGAGATGTACACGCCTTGGTCGATTTCGATCGTGGTTGCTTCGATGTTCGCAGCTACGATTGGTGGCTGTTTGAGCATGCTTGCCAGGCTATTCAGCATTTCCGCGAAAGGCGATATTGAAGAACCGTCCTGGAATTACGTTGCAAGACTGCGTTGGTTTCTGTCCCCCTTTCTGTCACTCTGCGAAGCGTGTCTGGCAGGGATTATCGTCTATTTCCTTCTGCAGTCGCAGCTCGCTGGGGTATTGCCTCCCGCGCTTCGGCCCAATTTCACCGCGTTGGCTACTTACATGTCGAGTCGCCCGCCCACGACCGCGCCCTCCACAGACGAAAGCGTCAGAAAAGTGGAGTCGAGCTGGCAGCTTTACTCAATCCCAAACGATTCGACGGACGTTGCGAAGATCATGATTTGGTGTGTGTTGGCCGGATTTGCAGAGCGACTTGTCCCAGACGCCCTGAACCAGCTTGCTACGAAGGCCGCATCCAAAGAGCGGCGATAAAGTTTTCGGTCGCCGCTCACGACGAATGAAACCCGGAGAACCCTTAACTTCGAGGGGCGCGGAAAAGGGGATAAAGGGGGGGACCGGAAAACGTGTCAAGTGCGATTAATTGACCTGGCTCGTCCTCCACAATAGCCTACGGCGATGCCACGCAGTTTGCGAAAGGCCCCCGGCGGGGTCGTCTTTCACGTCCTCAATCGCGGCGTCGGGCGTCGCAGCATTTTCGAGAAGGACCAAGACTATGCCGCCTTTGAGCGTGTGATGGCCCACGCGCTGGACGCCGTTCCGGTGCAACAAGTATAGTTAGGCTGCGATTTATCAAAATATAGCTTGACAAATGATGTGTTACGGGGTGGAATGCGTCGGACCAGATATAAGTTAGCGACGGCTGCGCAACTGGTTGCTGGCTGGAAAATGCCTTATGAAAACGTCGAAGCAGGAATCCGACAAAATGGGGCGAGCTTAAGGTGACGCGAACTTTTAGGGCGAGCTTAAGGCTTAAGGTGACGGGGCGAGCTTAAGGTGACGCGAACCTTTAATTGGGAATGTTGCTCATTTTACCGGCGGGCCGAGCTAATGGCGCGAGGCTGTATTCGGGATTTGCGACGGCGAGGTTGGCAGCTCGTGCGACGATCTGCGGGGCGCGCCCTGTCCGGCCGATGTTCCGATCGCCCACAGGTCTGACCTGTGCCATATGCGGTATCACCCGCGCCCGATTGCGCAATTCATGGTGTTTGTGAAAAATCACTTGACAAACGTCATGGGACAGGGTGAGGGTGGCGGGCCGGCGCGCCCCGCCGTGTGCGGCTTCGCAAGCTGCGATGGCATCAGGCGTTGAGAATCAGGCGAAGCAATATTGTGATAAAAAAGAGCGTGAAAAAGCGCCCCATTTTGTCCCGCCGCCTGTCACGGTGTGGCCTGACCTGGTGAAAGCCGGTTTCCGGCGGAACATTTGGCCTGCTGGCTATCCCGGCGTGGCGGATGTTACCGCTGCCGGCGCGGTCACATCGATCGCTGCGGCATAACTCGTTTCATGAGAATCATTTAAGGAAGAAGCCGCGGCCCCGTTACCTTGCGGCGATGGTAACATGTGGTAACAGGAGCAGCAGGGCTTAAAGCCCATGCCACAAGAGGTTCCGACGTCAGCTTAAACCGAAACCGCCGCCGGCGATTGGGCCAATTGCGCCAGCGCTTCGCCGAGGCGGCGGATGCCTTCGCGGATCTTTTGCTCGGTGGCGTTGCTGAAGTTGAGGCGCATCGTGTTGTGGACGTTGCCGCCGACCCAGAACGGCTGGCCGGGCACGAATGCGACTTTGCGCGCGGTGGCGGCACGCAGAAGATCGAGTGTGTCGATCGACTCGGGGACGCGGACCCAGAGGAATAGCCCGCCATCGGGGTGGGTCCACGTGCAGCCTTGCGGCATGTGCTCGGTAAGTGACTCGAGCATCGCATCGCGGCGCCGGCGATATGATTCCAGCAATATTTTGATGTGCGCCTCAAGCACGCCCGGCCGTCTGGCGTAGCGCCAGACGATGCGCTGCGTGAAGGTGGACGTGTGTAGATCGGCCGCCTGCTTGGCGGGGATCAGTTTCTCGTAGACTTCCGCTTCGGGAACGACCAGCCACGCCACGCGCATGCCGGGGGCCATGATTTTGCTGCTGGTTCCCGTGTAGATGCAATTGCGCGTTTGCGGGAGCGCGGCAATCGCCGGCTGCTCGCTGCCCGCGTATCTGAGCCGCCCGTACGGATCATCCTCCAAAATCGGGATGCCCTGCTCGGCAGCGATCTTCGCCACCTCGCTGCGCCGCTCCAGCGACATGCTCACGCCGGTCGGGTTCTGGAAATTGGGAATCAGATAAAGCAGCTTCGGCTTCTGCGGGCATTGGGCGATGACACGCCGCAGGTCGAAGGTGTCGATCCCCGCATCGTCTGATCGCACGCCGACGACATTTGCCTCATACGCATCAAACGCCTGCAGCGCGCCCAGGTACGCCGGATTCTCCACCAGCACGATATCGCCCGGATCGATCAGCACCTTGGCGACCAGATCGAGCGCCTGCTGGCTTCCATTGGTAATGAGAATCTGCTCGGGCGAGCAGCGGAGATTCACCGCCTCGGCCAGATGCTCGCAAACCCATTGCCGCAACGGAGGGTAGCCTTCGGTGGTGCTGTATTGCATCGCTGAAGAGCGATCTTCGGAAAGTACTTCCTGAGCCGCGCGGGCAAAGTCATCGACAGGAAACAATTCCGGCGCCGGCAGCCCGCCGGCAAAGGAGATGACATCCGGCAATTCGGTCGCCTTGAGTATCTCACGGATGGCGCTGGGCCTCAGCCGCTCGGTGCGGCGGGCAAATCGAAACGAAGATGGCGCGGTGGTCGGCATTAAAGGCATTATTCGCACGGAAAGGCGTGGGATTCAAGGCGGCATACATTCCTGTCATGCCGTAAACTCGTGCCGTACATTTGGCCATGGCATTTCTGGAATAAGTGTAATCACTTCTACCCTGACGCGACTAATGGGATAGCAAGGACGCCTGAATGCAACATCCGGAGCCAGCACTTGATGATGTCGTGCGCGAGCATGGCCAATCCGTCTGGAAGTTGATTGTCCGCTTAGTGGGAAATGACGATCAGGATGCTGCTGATTGCTTTCAGCAGGCGTTTGTGGAACTGGCGGCACGGCACAGACGATTGAAAGATATTCGCGAAGCCGGGCCGCTTCTCAAGCGCATTGCCGCGGCCCGGGCCGTCGATTCGATTCGCAGGAGAATTCGAGAACGAGGCCGGTCAAGTGAATTGTCGGCAACGCTGGTTGCCGCTCGATCGGAATCGGAGCCGTGCGCTCGCGCGGATGCGGCTGAGTTGCTGGATGATCTGCGTTCCGCGCTGGGCGAACTTCCTGAGCCGCAGTCGGCGGCATTCGTCTTGACACAGATCGAAGAACTATCTCGCGGCCAGGCCGCCCGCGCGCTTGGCGTAACCGTCAACCATCTGGGTGTTCTGCTGCACCGGGCCTGCGCGACGTTGCGCAGGCGTCTTGAGCCTCACCGTCCCGTTCGGGAGCATCGCCATGAATAACGACGCTGACGGATTTCGTGATTCGGGCCTTCTGGGTATTGCGATCCAGGCGATGCGGTCAATCGACGTGGCCGATGCGCGTGGAGAAGTGATCCGACAGGCGCACTCCGCGATATGCGACGCGGGCATTCGGCGCCGCCGGCGAATCGTTGTGCTGCGGTTGGCCGTCGCCGCAATTGTGATATTGGTGCTCGGGGGCGCGGCCGTCTTCATGACGCAGACACGCCGGTCATATGCCTTTGCCGATGTCATCGGTCGCGTTCAGGCGACCCGAACGCTGCGCGGCGTTCTGGTTGATCCACGCAACGGGGGGACTCTCCTGGTGTCCGGCACACGCACGCGACTTGAAGCGCGTGACATTGTTGTCATTTCCGATGCGGCAACCGGTCAGCAGGTGATGCTTGATGCAAAAGGCAAATTTGCTTATCGAATCCCCAAACGCGGAATCGGTCCGGCCGTGGACTTCTATGGACTGGTTCGCTCGATGTCCGCTGCCGCATCAATACCGGCGGAAGAGCATATCGACGAGGCCGGCAGACACTTGTTCGGGTTCTCCGGCAAAGCCGAGTTGAACGTCGGTGTAGGGGCTCCACTCTCGGTCGATGTAAAGGTCTGGAGCGATCCGGCGACAAAGCTGCCCGTCCGCCTCGAGGTTCGTTCCGCCGACGCCAGCGTCAAGGACCCGCCGGTCGTGATCGACCAAATCAAGTTCGATGTCGCGCTGGATGATTCGCTGTTCGACATGACAATACCATCGGGCTACAGGATTCCCGGACTATCCCGCGACCAGCTCAAAGCGCCTCCGAGCAAAGAGGAAGCGGCGAAACTGACGATCGTGCCGGGCGTTGGCATCGGGGATGCTAAGTTCGGCATGGCGCGCGCGCAGGTCGTCGCCATTCTCGGCGAACCGGAATTCACCATGTACGATTCCCTTCTCTGCTTTCCATCAAAAGGCCTGCAGCTTGTTTTTAACGCCGGCAACCCCAGCACTTTTCAATCAATCATTGCGAACCCGGCGGACGCCGCGTCGCGCGTGCGCAATGATTTCCCCGGCCAGACGGACAAGGGAATCCGCATCGGATCCAGCAAACAGGAAGTGCTCGATGCATACGGCGAACCTGACCCGCTCCCGCCGGGCTACGACAAACGCATCGACATGGCCAGCTATAACATTAAGCTGGGAATTCAGTTCAATTTCATTGAGGGCAAAGTCGATTGGATCTACGCCCAGAAGAAGCGTTGAGTGTCTCGCGGCACGGCGCTTGCTCGCGACACAGGCTGACCGCTGTAGATTGGACTTCACGTCACTTCGACGTGGTCGAGGCAGCAGTTCGGTCGAACCACATTCGTGCCTCTATACAAGGAGACCCCCAATGAGCGACATGAAGGACAAAGTGAAGGACGGCATCGACAAGGCCGCCGGCAAAACCAAGGAAGCGGCTGGCAAGGCGATCGATAAAGGCAAAGACACCGCCAAATCCGCCGGCAATGCGATGACCGATGCAGGCCGCAAGGTCAAAGACGCGGGCAGGTAGGCGCCCCGCCTGCCCTTTCGAAATGTCTGAACCAAAATAAGGGGACGCACGCAGTGCGTCCCCTCTTTTTATTTGCCGCGAACTAACGCGATTGCTCAGGTGATATCACCGCCCTGGTTGATGGCGCTGTAGACGGTGTTGGCGGCGTTGCGGAGAGTCGTGTTGCCGTTGTACAGCGTGGTGCCGCTGGACATTGCGTCGGTGGCGGCGAGGGCCTGCAGGACCGTGATGTTGGAGTTGTTGGCGACGCCGAACGCAGCACCATTGCTGCCGACGTTGATGGTTTCATAGCCGGAGCCTTGCGCGCTCACGGTGAATCCATATCCGGCGGCATAGGCGCCGCCGGCCCAACTGGAGTTGGTGACGTAGCAGGCGAATGCCGCCGCGAGGACCTGGGCGTCCAGCTTGACGCCGCTGGCCGCGAAATCGTTGGCGTTATAGAAGTTTGCGATGTAGCTGTTGCTCTTGCCGGCGAACATCGAATAGATGTGCGTGAAATTACCGGCCAGCCAGTTGCCCAGGGCAGTGGAATTCGGGCCGCCGTTGAGGGAGTTCAGAAGGGCCTGACCATTCTTGTTATGCCAGAAGCCGATGGTGGCGGTAGCGCCGTGCGTGATCGTTTTTCCGAGCTCACCGAAGTTGTAATTGATGGCATTGTCACCGCACCCGCCGAGGCTGATGTTGCTGATCGCATCCTGCCCGCAGACGGTTCCACCCAGTGAGCCAACCGTCACTTTTCCTTCCGTAAACTCCGCACAGGACGGCTGCACCTCGGTGATTTTGTAAGTTCCGGGATTGACGTTCGCGAAGATGTACTGGCCGTCGTCGTCGGTGACGGTGCTGATGCCGACGATGTTGCCAAAGCAATCGGTTCCGCTCAGCTTCACGGTGACGTTGACGATGCCCGCCTCGTGCATGTCGATGTTGCCGTCATTGTTTTCGTCGGCGTAGACGAATCCGGAGAAGTTGCCCGGCTCGACTTCGGCGAAGTTATTGTTTGCCGAAGTCGCGCCCGACGTGACGGAAACGGGAATCGGGCCGCCATGAACGGGACCGGCCACGTGCCCGGCGGCCGGCGTGGTGACGCTCAGTGTGTAGCTGCCGGGAACGACGCCGAAGAAGCTGTAAGACCCATCGGCGGCGCTGGTCGCCGTGGCGACGACATGGCCGCTGGTGTCGGTCAGGGCGATCTTGGCGCCGCTGAGCTTCTCGTCGCCGCCATTGAGATTGCCATTGAGGTTTTCGTCGCAGAAGACGACGCCGCTGATCGCTGCGTTGGCGGCGGCGTTGACGATCTGCGAGAGACCGCCGCCGCTTGTGTTGAAACTTGAATCGCCGGAGTAAGTCGCGGTGATCGAGTGCGTTCCGCCGGAAAGGCTGCTGGTGCTGAAGGTCGCCACGCCGCTGGCATTGATGCCGACGGTGGCGAGCGTCGTCGATCCATCCTTGAAAACGATGCTGCCGGTTGGCGCTCCCGCGCCGGGGGCCAAGACGGCGACATTCGCCGTAAATGTCACAAGCTGACCTGTTGCCGCGGGATTGAGCGACGAAGTAACCGTCGTCGAAGTATTGGCGGCGCTGACGTTCTGCGTCAGCACGGCCGAGGTGCTGCCGTTGTCATTTGTGTCGCCGTTATAGACAGCGGTGATCGAATGTCCGCCGACCGACAACGCGGCGGTGCTGAACGTCGCGACGCCGCCCGAAAGCGCCGCCGTGCCGAGCGTAGTCGCGCCATCTTTGAAGGTGACGGTGCCCGTCGCGTTTCCAGCGCCGGGCGCGTTGACGGCTACGGTCGCCGTGAAGGTTACGCTTTGGCCGAAAAATGATGGGTTGACCGAGGACGAGATCGTCGTGGTGGTTGCATCACTGTTGACCGCCTGGACGACCGGAGCCGAGGTGCTGGCGGCGTTGTTCGAGTCGCCGCTGTAGACGGCAGTGATATTGTGGCTGCCGATCGATAGTGCAGACGTTGTAAAGCTCGCAACACCGCTCGCGTTGAGCGTGCCGGTGCCGATCACCATCGATCCATCCTTGAACTGAACAGTGCCCGTCACGGTTCCCGCGCCCGGCGCATTCACGCTCACGGACGCGGTAAAGGTGATGGTCTGGCCGAAGACCGACGGATTGAGCGATGACGTAAGCGAAGTGCTCGTCACATCCACATTGACGACCTGAGTCAGGATGGCGGACGTGCTGCCGTTATCGTTCGTGTCACCGCCGTAAACAGCTGTGATATTGTGGCCGCCAACAGACAGCGAACTGGTACTGAAGGTGGCGACGCCGCCGGTCAGCGTGCCGGTGCCGAGCGAGGTTGTGCCGTCCATGAATGTGACGGTGCCGGTGGCGAGGCCCGCGCCCGGTGCGAGGACGGCGACATTCGCCGTGAACGTCACGCTTTGTCCGGTGACCGACGGATTGGCCGACGAGCTGATCGACGTGCTCGTCGCATCCTTGTTGACGACCTGATTCAGCGCGGCCGAGGTGCTGGCACTGTCGTTCGTATCGCCGCCGTAAACTGCGGTGATCGGATGCGTGCCGAGCATGAGCGCGCTCGTGGTGAACGTCGCCACGCCGCTGGCATTGAGCGTCCCGGTGGCGAGCGTGGTGGTGCCGTCCATGAAGGTCACGGTGCCGGTCGGCGTGCCGACGCCGCTGACCGTGGCAGTGAACGTAACTGCCTGGTTCAGGACCGACGGGTTGACCGAGCTGCTGACCGTCGTGCTCGTGGCATTGGGGTTTACGTTTTGGGTCAGCGGAGCGGTCGTGCTGCCGTTGTCGTTGGCGTCGCCGTTGTAGACGGCGGTAATCGAGTGGCCGCCAACGGAGAGCGAAGATGTGCTAAACGTAGCGACACCGCTGGCATTGAGCGTGCCGGTGCCGAGTACGCTGGCGCCGTCCTTAAAGGTGACAGTGCCGGTGGCTGTTCCAGATCCCGGAGCATTGACTCTAACCGTAGCGGTGAAGGTCACCGATTGTCCGACCGTGGATGGATTGACCGATGAGGCGACCGACGTGCTCGTGGCCGCCGCGCTCACAGTCTGATTCAGCGTGGCAGAAGAGCTGCCAAAGTCGTTGGCGTCGCCGCTGTACGTGGCCACGATTGTGTGCCCGCCGACCGATAGCGATGACGTGGTGAAAGTGGCCTGCCCGAGGGCATCAATGCTCACCGGTGCAATGGATGTCCCATCGACGCTGAAAGTGATCGTGCCGCTCGCGCCGGTGACATTAACCGTCGCGGTGAAGGTAACCGATTGCCCGGCGATCGAGGGGTTCGGCGACGAGGCCAGGGAAGTCATCGTGGCGTCTTTGGTCACGACTTGCGCCAGTGGCGCGGAGTCGCTGGCAGCGAAGTTGGTCGTCGCCAGATAGCGCGCGACAATGTTGTGGGTGCCGACCGAGAGCGTCGAAGTGCCAAACGTCGCCTGCCCATCGGCATCCAGCGAAGCCGCGCCTAGAACGGTGGTGCCTTCGAGGAACTGGACGGTTCCAGCCGTCACCCGCGTCGCACCGCTGATGACCGTCGCTGTGAAGTTCACCAGTTGGTTGAACTGTGAGGGGCTTTGCGAGGAGGTGAGGCTCGTTGAAGTGGCCGCGGCATTGACGGTGTGTGTGGAGAGGGCTTCGCTGTTCGTGTTGTTCGCGTCGCCGCTGTAAACCGCGCTGACATCATGCTCGCCAACTGACAGGCCTGAGGCTGTATAGGAGGCCATGTGCCCGCTCAGCGGCTTGGTCGCGACGAGAACCGAGTCGATGTAGAAGGCGATGGTTCCCGTCGTGGAATTTGCAAGCGAGCTGTCGACCGAAACCGTCGCGGTGAAAGTCACCGACTGCCCGAGCACCGAGGGTTCGTAGTCGGCCGACACATCGGTCATCGTGATATCTTGATCGACGTTCTGGGATACAACGTTGGATGTGCCGGGGGCGCTATTGACGTCGCCGCCGTACACGGCTGTGATCGGATGATTGCCCACCGAGAGCGACGAAACGGTGATGCTTGCCGCGCCGGTGCTGTCGAGCGTCGCGGTACCGACCACGGTCGATCCATCCTTGAAGGTAACCATGCCCGTGGGCGCGGGAGAGCCGGCCGGCAGCGACGAAACGTTCGCAATCAACGTGACAGTTTGACCATAGAAAGAAGGATTGGGGTTTGAATTCGCCGTGACAGTGACGAGCGTCGGCGCGCCGACAATCGCAGCGGCGTCGAGCGAGAATTCGGAAGTATTTCCGTCTGAGTCGGTTGCTGTGGAGGAGAGAGCCGCCGACGCCGATGCCGGGCGCGCGACCAGCCCTTGGAATGCTCCGGAAGCGTCGGCGGTAAACGTTATCTGCCCAAGCCAGATCTCACCTTCGCCATGCATCGACGCGTCCGGGGTCGTGTTGGCGTAAACGTCAATCGTATAAACGGCACCCACCGTCGCGTTGTCGAGGTGACCGTTGATCTTCAGATTCGTCCCATTGATAACAGCAGAGGTAATGACCGGGAAGTTCTGGAAGTCGTTGGGGCCGACATGTCCCGCCGAATCATTGGGCGTCACCGTTGCGGGATGAATGTCGTTCGGGTTGACCAGGTCGATGCCCAGCCCGCTATTGTCGTGGATCGAGTTGTGCTGGATCGAGTTGTCAACGCCGCTATAAACGGCAACGCCATTCTGCGTGTTGTTGGCGATCGTGTTGCCGCTGATTGTCGTGTGCGAGGCGTTGATGCTGATTCCATCCGCGTCATCCACGAATGCCGACGGATCAAATCCGCTCCACTCGATCAGGTTGCTGGTGATCGTGCTGCCGTCGGCTTTCACTTCGATGCCGAAGCTGTCATTGCCGAGCGCCGTTCCATCCGGGGCAACGCCGATGAAGTTGCCGATGAGGGTTGCCGCGGAGTTCAGTTGGAAGCCGTCGATCGCATTATGACCGACGACGTTTGCGGTGAAGGTCGCGCCGCTTGAATCCACCCGCACGCCGTTGCTTTGGTTGCCCATGGTGGCAACGCCGTCGCTTCCAACGCCGATGCCGTTATTCACAAAACTGTTCGGCTCGGAATCGGACGTGCGGACGCGGATGCCATTGGTGTTGTTGTTGGAAATGACGTTTCGGCTGGCGGCATCAGAACCGCCGACGGTGTTATGGCCCGAGACGCCCTTCAGATCGATGCCGCTGGCGCCGTTGCCAAACCCGTCATTCAGAAGCGCGACTCCGCTCAAGTCCGGGCCAATCAGATTGCCCGCGATGGTGTTGTAGGATGCATCGACGAGCACGATCCCCGAGCCGCTGTTGCCCGAGATCAGGTTGCCGGTCGAGCCCAGCGCGCCGCCGATCGTCAGGCCGCTGGCGCCGGTGATGTCGATGCCGTCGAAACTATTTCCGAGATCGATTTCACCGGTGGCGTCGGTGCCGATCTTGTTTGACTGGATGACCGCGCCGGACCCGCCGCTGTTGACTGAAATGCCTTCGTTGGTATTGGCGGAAATAACGTTGTTGATGATCTGATCGTCGGCGCTGTCGATCGTGATACCGGACGCGTTACCAGCGGCAGCCGAGCCCGTCGCGTCAACGCCGACGTAACAGTTCCGAACGATGCTGTCATGCGCGGTGCCGAGAATGTGAATGCCGGCACCCGTGCTGAAGTTAACGATCACCAGCCCGTCGATGACAGAATTTGCGCCGGCAAGATCCAGCCCATCGCCGCCAACATGCGTTCCATCGATCACGACGGCGTGGCCCGAGGCCGCGATGGTGGTGCTATCCGGCACCTGCGGCAGTGAAGTGGTGGGCGCGATAACATTGGTTCCGCTGCCCAGGTCAAAGGTGATCGTCGTGCCGGCGTGGGACTGCGCATAAATCAGCGCATCGCGCAGCGAGCCGGTGCCGCTGTCGGCGGTGGTGCTGACGGCCACCGACATGAGTTGCCGCCCTTCCAGTCGCTCCATGGCGGTGGAGCAAGCCTGACGCATGCGAGGCACCGCCTGGCGGCGCTGGGCAGCGCGCAGCCGGGCAAGCGGGGAACTGTTGGCACGGATCGAGCGGTGATTGGTAATGCCTCGCATAACTCCTCTGTTTGTCTATTTGCCGGAGATTGACTGGATGGCCCCCGCATCCCAGACTTACGTCCCTTTATTCAATCCAATTCATCGTCCAAGGCGGCAACAGAATCAGAGGCAAGTTGTCGTAATCGCAGGTAAAATCAGGCGTTAGCGCGCGACCCTGCCGCACGCCATATGAAATAAGGAATGCCAATTCGATGCTGGAAGCAGGGAAGGGATTTTCAACTGAATAAGAGGAGAAGTTTTATCAGACCGGCGAACTGGCGCAAGATTTCTCTGGGAGAGTCTGGGAATTTTAGTTTATCGGCTGTGGTAAATCGTGAGCACAGCGAAAGTGACGTGCCCCTGTGGATGGTCACGATTCCGCGCGGTGCGCGTATTCCCACGCGGGCCGCAAATGGTGGGCGAGTACACCCACCCTACAGAACTGCAGACCAGCGAAGCATGGAAAACTCACACGCATCGCTGGTCGCACGGTTGAAATGTCGTTCGGTCAAACATGTAGGGTGTGTGCACTCGCACACCATCTCTTGCGCATGACGGGTGACCACACTCAGTGCCGGCGCCAGGATAAATCCCGGCCGGCGTTGGGCCGCGCTTATTTCTTATGCGCCAGCTTCTTGAGTTCCTTCTTGATCACGTTGGCGATCGTGTTGAGCACTGATTTCTCCAGCTCGCTGAAGTTGTAATTCGCGCCGGCTTCACCGCCGCCGAGGAGCTTGACGCTGGTGATGGTGTTGGCGTCACTGGCGGTGCCGCCGAGCGTGCCGACGTACGCCTTGCCGGTCGCAAAGCTGTTGCGCGTCGGCTGCACCTCGGCGATCGTGTACGAGCCGGGGATTAGATTGGCGAAGCTGTATTCGCCATTCTTGTTGGTGGTCGTCGAGAGGCTGATCGAATGGCCGAAGCAGTCGGTGCCGCTCAACTTGATCGTGATATCCGCCAGGCGCTGCTCGTTGCTATCGACCTTTCCGTTGTTGTTCTTGTCGCTCCAGACCATGCCAGACAGGCTGCCGACATGGACCTCGGCGAAATTATTCCCGCTCGAGTTCACGCCGGCGGCAACGGTGAGATGACTCGTGCTGCCATTGGGGCCGGCGAGATAGCCGTTGGCGGGTGACGTTACATAGATGAGGTAATTGCCCGCGACGACATCGCTGAAGCTGTACGATCCGTCGGCGGCACTCGTCGTGGTCGCCAGCACATGGTTACTGCCGTCCAGCAGCTTGACGACCGCGCCGGCGAGCAGCTTTTCAGTGGTCTCGAGCTTGCCGTCGATGTTGTCATCGCAGAAGACCACGCCGCTCACCTTGGACTTCGTCGCAACCGGCGTCGGCGTCGTCACCGTCTGATCGAGCGGGGCGCTGGCGCTCCTGGAGCTGGTGTCGCCGCCATAGAGGGCCGTGATCGTGTGATGGCCGGCGGCCAGGCCCGTGGTGCTGAAGGTAGCAACGCCATTCGCATTCACCGCGCCTGAGCCGAGCATCGTCGTTCCGTCTTTGAAGATGACGTTGCCGGTCGCATTACCGCTGCTCAAGTGGACGGTGGCGGTGAAAGTCACCATCGTGCTCACGAGCGCCGGGTTGATCGAGGTCGCGAGCGTTGTCGTCGAAGTCACGGCCACGGGATTGACGACCTGCGACAGCGCGCTCGACGTGCTGCCGTTATCGTTGGCGTCGGCGCCGTAGACGGCGGTGATGCTGTGCGTGCCGACCGAGAGCGAGCCGGTGCTGAAAGTGGCGACGCCGCCGCTGAGCGTGCCGCTGCCCAGGGTCGTTGTGCCGTCCATGAACATGACCGAGCCGCCGAGCGCGCCCGCGCCGGGGGCCAGGACGGAAACGGTGGCGGTGAAAGTCACCGAGCTACCGAAACTGGACGGATTCACTGACGACGCGAGCGAGGTATTCGTGGCATCCTTGCTGACGACCTCGGGGAGTGCCGACGAGGTGCTGCCATTGTCCGTAGCATCGCCGCCGTAGACCGCGGTGACATTGTGGGGGCCGACCGACAGCGCGCTGGTGATGAACGTTGCGACACCGCCGCTCAGCGTGCCGCTGCCGAGCAGATTTGCGCCTTCCATGAACTGCACGGCCCCCGTCGGGCTGCCGGAGTTGGAGACGTAGGCGGTGAACGTCACGCTTTGCCCGCGGACGGTGTTGCCGGATGACAGGAGCGTTGTCACGGTCGAAGCATTCGCGACCGACTGCGACAACGCCGCCGACGCGCTGGCGTTGTAGTTTCCATCGCCGACGTAGCTGGCGGTGATCGAGTGGCTGCCGATCGAGAGGGCGGAGGTCGTGAAACTCGCCTGGCCGCTGCCATTGAGCGCGAAGATGCCGAGCGAGGTCGATCCATCCATGAACTGAACGCTGCCGGTCGGCACGCCGCCGCCGGGGGCGACGGGCGTTACCGTCGCCGTGAAGGTGACGGCTTGGCCGACAGCCGCAGGATTCTGCGATGAAACGAGGTTGGTCGTCGTATTCGCGACACCGACGGTGATGCCGTAGAACGCGCTGCTCGACGTCGTGAGAGAATCGCCGCTGTAGAACGCGTCGACCTCGTGATCGCCAACCAACAGCGTCGAGAGATTGATCGTGACGATGCCGGTCGAGTCGAGCGAGTAAACGCCGTACGTATCATTGTCCACCACGACCGTGAGTGACCCGCCGAGCGGCGTGTTCTGCGACGGATCGGCCAGCGTCACCGTGGCGGTGAACACAATCGTCTGGCCAGAGACCGGGGTATCGGTGCTGGCTTCCAGATCGGTGCAGGTGAGCTGCTGCTGAGCCACCGGCGCGCCGACGGCGGGCGCGCCCGGCGAATTGGGATCGTAGCCCGGCGTGCCCGGCGTGCCTGAAAGCAGCGTGCGATTCTCGAGCTTCTCGATCACGCTCGCGCACGCCCACTGCGTGGACTCCGCCAGCTCGCGGCGACGAATCGATTTGCTCGCGCCAAGAGCGGAAGTAGCGGTGCGGACATTGCGGTGATTTCGTGAAGCTCGCATAGGTTCCTCAATTCTCAATTTTCGCCCTGCGTCGCGGGTCGCCCCGCGGCACATGCCTAGTTCTTGCAATTCATTGCCAATCGCAGGCAAAACATTGGCAAGTGCCCGCCTCCAATCGCCTGTAAAAGCAAGAGTTACGACAGATTCAGGCCGGATTGGATTTACTTTCGCAAAAGGCGAATTTCAGGATGCGAAATTCCGTAACCCCCAAAATCCCCATGAAATGCAGTCCTTATCAGACACAAGATTTATCGAGCCAGCCCCTCAGTTCCACCCACAACCCACCACCCACCACCTACAAACCACAAACTCCTCCCCCCTACCCAACTTGGCCACCACATACATAATGTCACGCTTCAATCCCGAACCGAAAGGCATCACGATGGCAGAGCAGTTTCGTAGCGAAAAAGATTCCATGGGCGAGATGAAAGTCCCCGCCAGCGCCTATTACGGCGCGCAGACCGCCCGCGCGGTGGAGAATTTCCCGATCTCCGATTTGCGTTTCAGCCGGCGATTCATCGCCGCCATGGGGTTGATCAAATGGGCTTGCGCTTCGGTCAATCACGGGCTCGGGTTGCTCGACGAAAAGCGGACAGGCTTGATCCACCAGGCGGCACAGGAAGTCATCGATGGAAAACTCGATGATCAATTCGTCATCGACATCTTCCAGACCGGCTCGGGTACGTCGACGAACATGAATACGAATGAGGTGATCGCCAGCCGCGCCAATGAGATCGTCACCGGCAAGCGCGGCGGCAAGGATCCCATCCACCCCAACGATCACGTCAACATGGAGCAAAGCTCCAATGATGTGATCCCTACCGCCATTCACGTTTCCGCAGCGGCGGCGATTCAAGAATCCCTGTCCCCTTCATTACAGTATCTTGCCGACGCTTTGCAGAAGAAGGCGGATCAATATGACGATGTGGTGAAGATCGGCCGCACGCATCTGCAAGATGCCACGCCGATCCGGCTCGGCCAGGAACTCTCCGGCTACGCCCATCAGGCGCGCCTGTCGGCGGAGCGCTGCCAGAAGGCGATCCGCTGCCTCCGCGAGCTGCCCCTCGGCGGCACCGCGGTTGGCACCGGCATCAACTCGCATCCCGATTTCTCGAAGAAAGCAATTGCCGTCATCGCGCAGAAAACAGGCTTGGATTTCGTCGAAGCCAAAAACCACTTCGAAGCCCAGGCCGCCAAGGACGGCGTTGTCGAAACCAGCGGCTTCCTCAAAACCATCGCCATCAGCCTCACCAAAATCGCCAACGACATCCGCTGGCTGGCCAGCGGCCCGCGCTGCGGGATCGGCGAGATCAGCATCCCCGCCACCCAACCCGGCAGCTCGATCATGCCCGGCAAGGTCAACCCCGTCATGAGCGAGATGGCCCTGATGGTCGCCGCCCAGGTCATCGGCAACGACGCGACCATCGCCTTCAGCGCCAGCGGTTTAGGCAGCACCTTCGAGCTGAACGTCATGATGCCCGTGATGGCTTACAACCTGCTCCAATCGATCGAGCTGCTCTCCCGCGCCGCGCGGGTCTTTGCAGATCGTTGCGTAGCCGGTCTTGAAGCCAACAAAGAGCGCTGCGAATCGCTCGTCGAGCAAAGCCTCGCCATGTGCACCAGCCTCGCCCCCATCGTCGGCTACGACAAAGCCGCCGACATCGCCAAAGAAAGTTTCAAAACCGGAAAGACCGTGAGACAAGTGGCCGCCGAGCGCAAGCTGATGAGCGAAGCGGATCTGAATAAGGCGATGGACGCAAAGCGAATGACCCAGCCGCAGGCGGATATGATTGGGAGCGGAGGGGGATGACATTTGGGGAGAGATATTTCCGCAACCCCGAGGGGTCAAGTGCAATCGTTCACCGGTCGCTCGACGCGCCTTGCAAGCAAGGCGGCTAAACCAGCGCGAGTAGCGCCCATCCACGCCGGGTCAGAGCGGCGCGAAAAATGCCGCTTCGCCGCAAGCGCCAACCGCCGCGCCGGCCCGGATCCTCAGAGCGCGCATTGCAACACCCGACGCTGGTGTCGAATGTCGGTATCGGCGCGGGACGTTTGACCGTTTTCTCCCTATAATCGATGGCACATGGATACCGCGTCTTGCGCGGGATCTTGGCGCGCGACTGCAATTGCTGCTCGATGATCCACTGGGCTGATGATTCGGCGACATCGTCGGGGCGGCGGATGTGAATGAGGATAGACGGCCAGGCGGTGGGTCGGTGTGGATTCGTCTCTGGGTGCCACAGGTCGCGGTACTCCGAGACCTGTGCGTCTTTGCACAGGTCTGCGAGTACGCCGACCTGTGGCACCCAAACTGAGCCACTGCCGACGGCTATTATCGCCCCCGCGGCTGACTCGCAGAACCGCTCTGCGGCGCGGATCGTAAATGACCGATTAAACCCGGTGCATCTGTCGCGGCGTTGCCGCGGGTTGTTTTATCAACTGGAGGTCTCCTCGTGGGACAGCGCGTTCTTCTCACACTCGTGCTTTGCATGACCGCCGGCATGTCGGCGATCGCGCGCGGCGATGCTCCGGCCAGCGCCCCCGCCACACAGCCCACCACCCAGGCGGCGCCGGCGACTACCGCCGTTAAGCGCGGATCGCTTTCGATCACCGTCGATGCCCAGGGCGCCTTCGAGCCGGTCGATGCGTTTGAAGTGCGCATCCGTCCCAAGGCGTATTCGGGCGAGATGCTGATCAATGCCATTGCCGCCAACGGCGCGACGGTGAAAAAAGGAGATGTCCTTCTGGAGATCGACCAGGCAGCCATCAAGCGGATGGTTGCCGCGTCGGAGAATGATTTGCGGAACGCCCGCGCCTCCGAAGCCAAGTCGCAGGCCGATGCGAAGATCGCCGAGGATGCCGAGGCGACGACATTGCGGCAACAGCAGACATCCCTCAAGGAAGCCGAGGATTCGCTCAAGTGGTTTGAGACGATGGATGGTCCGCAGTATCTCAAGACCGTCGAGCTGACGGTTCAGCAATATGACGATCAGGTGCGCGACGCCGGTGATGAGCTCGAGCAGCTCAAGAAGATGTACAAGTCCGAAGAGCTGACCAACGCGACGGCGGATGTCGTTGTCCGCCAGGCGGTTCGCAAGCTCGAGATCGCCAAGCAATTGCAAGGCATGATGAAGGAGCGGGCGACCAAGGCGCGGGAATTTACCTATCCCATGCTGCATCAGCATTTCAAGGACGCCGCTGATCTGACGCGCCAGCAGGTGGCGCTTTTTCAAACAGCACTGGCGCAGCAGAAAATAACGCGGCAGACTGGCCTGGCCGCAAGCAAGGCGGCCGTCGCCGCCGCTGAATTGCGCGATAGCGAGCTGAAGGCCGATCTGGAAAAGCTCACCGTTCGCGCACCGGAGGACGGCGTCGTCTACTACGGCCAGATCGTCTCGGGAAACTGGCAAGGCGGCGATCCAAAGACGCTGCGCGTCGGCGAGCGCGCTACGCCGCAAAGCGTGATCATGACGCTCTGCGTCCCGGGCAAGCTGCGGCTGGTGGTCGATCTGGCCGAGTCGCGCTACTTTGCCGTCCAGAGCGGACAGAAGGCGTCGATCAGCCCCGTCGCGTATCCGGAGCTCAAATACGAAGGCCTCTGCGAGCCCGACCAGCGCACCTCCGGCGGCGGGAATTATCCGCTGCACATCGCAACAGGTCAGTTGGACAGCCGCGTGCTGCCCGGGATGAAGGCGGCCATTCACATGGAAGTGCCGCTGGTTGATAACGCCCTGCTGGTGCCAACGACGGCTGTCTCGAATTCCACCGTATGGCTGAAGGGTGCGGAAGGCGCCGAGGAATCGCGCACCGTGCTGACCGGCCGGACGGATGGGAAGTCGATTGAGATTTTATCTGGTTTGAAGGAAGGCGATGAAATCCTGACGCATGCGAAGCAGTAGTCGGAAAGTTTACAGCGCAGATTAGAACCCTCTCCCCTGTACTCAGGGGAGAGGGCAGGG
>DATBDZ010000256.1:0-13827 GCA_036276235.1 Humisphaera sp.
GCCATGTCCCACGCTTGCGTGGGCATGTCCGTCGGCGGGATAGAGCCGTTCGCGATTGTACGACATGCCCACGCAAGCGTGGGACATGGCACCCAAATGAACAGATGAATTCGGATAGGTTAACCATGCGCGGCACCTAAGACCTCACCGCTTTGCCTGCTCCGACTTTGCCGCTTGCTCCTCCTGCTCCTGCGATTCCCATCCGCCGCCGAGGGCTTTGTAGAGGGCGACGACATTGGCGCTGACCGTTTCTTCGCTCTGTGCCATCAGATCCTGGGAGGCGAAGAGATTTCTTTGTGCTTCCAGGACATTGAGAAAATCGGTCAAGCCCTTGGTGTAAAGCTGACCAGCCAGATCGACGGCGCGGCGATTGGCCGCCACGGCTTCTCGGAGAAATTGCCAGCGCTGGCGCTCCTCGTTGTATCCGACGAGGGCGTTTTCGACGTCTTCCAGTGATCTGAGGATTGTCGATTGATATTGCGCCATCGCCTCCTGCTCGCGCATGGTTTGTACGCTGACGTTGGCGCGGATGCGGCCGGCGTCGAAGATGCGCCAATTGATCTGCGGGCCGATCGAATAATAGATGCTGCTGGAGTTGAACAGATCGCTCGGATGGCCCGCGGCAAGGCCGACTCCGCCGGTGAGGGCAAACCGGGGGAAGAGGTCGGCGGTGGCCGCGCCGATGCGGGCGTTGGCGGCGGCGAGCTGGCGCTCCGCCTGCCGCACGTCCGGGCGACGCCGCAATAATTCTGAAGGCAATCCGATCGGCACCTCCGGCGGCGCCGAAGGCAGCGGATGCTGCACGATCAGCTCCTCCTCCAGCGCGTTGGGCGGCTGCGCCAGCAGCACGCTGAGCCGATGAATATCCTGCTGAATCTGCGTCTCGCGCACGGGAATCTGCGAGCGCGTGCTGGCAACCTGCGCCTCGGCCCGTGCCACGTCCAAGTCACTGTTTAATCCTGCCGCAAAACGCGAGCGGGTAAGCTCGACCGTGTCCTGTTGCGAGCGGACGTTTTCGCGGGCGATCGACAGTTGCAGCTGCGCGCCGCGCAGATCGATGTAATTGCGCGCCACTTCCGCCAGCAGGGTCACCATCGCATCGCGGCGCGCTTCCAGCGACGCGGCTTCATCGGCACGAGCCGCCTCAATCTCGCGCCGCACGCCGCCGAAGATGTCGATCTCCCAGCTCGCGTCGAAGCCAGCCTGCCAGGTGTCAAGCTCGGTGCGATTAAATGCCGATGCCAATCCGGAAGAGGAGGAACTGCCCGAGCCGGAGCCTGAGCCCGTCGCGCGGCTGGCATTGCTCGACCCGACGCCCGAAGCGTTATTCGATCCAGGAAGATAAAACCCGTTCTTGCTGAAGCGCGCGTGCTGATACGAACCACTGGCGTTGGCGACAGGAAACAGACCCGATCGGGAAATCTGAAGCTGATACCGCGCCTCGCGCAAACGCAGCTCGGCGACTTGAACGGTGAGATTCGAGTTGACCGCACGCTCTACGAGTGAATTCAGCTGCGCATCGCCGAACGATTCCCACCAGCGCGTCAGATCAACGACGACGGGTTGCGTTGTCGGCTGTGTAGAGGGTTGCGTCGAAGGCTGCGTCGCCGCGCCAAATTGCCCGGGGACTTTGTAATCGGGGCGATGATAATCCGGCCCAACCGCGCAGCCGGCGACGGCAAGAGCCAATGCAAGAACGCAAACGCCCGCCCAGCGCGGAGCCGCGAAAGAGATTAGCCGACGGCGCACGCCATGCGACGGTGCACGTTTAAAACCCATGTAATCAATCTCCATTCCCATAATCAGCGCGAGACTCTAACAGGATGCCACGCTAATGACTGCGCCGGACCCGCGCCGATCAACAGCGGGTGTGTAGCGCTAGATTGTGCCGAACAGCATTGATGGGGAGATCCAGTTGGGTTTGAGTTTTCCGCCCCCGCGATCCCGCTATGCGGAGTGGTTACGTGCCTTGGGCACACCCACGCGGCGCGAAGACGGCGGGCAGTGCCCGCCCTACGATGACGCGGCGCGTAGGGCGGGCACTGCCCGCCGCATTTTCCGAGCACGTATTCGAAAGCTCTGGCTGGATTGAGCGAAAGGGCCAACTGCTTGCGAGCACCTGCTCTGAAAATGCTGGCGGCCGTACGCAGACGCCACGGGCATGCTAACGCAAGCCCATGCCACCCAATTTTGAGCCATCCCGCAAAATCGGGTGGCATGGGCTCGCGACAGCGTGCGCGTGACGTCTTCCATGCTTCGCGGTTGTCCCGAAGGCACGTGACCACTCAGCATGACGATCGTCTGAATTTCTGAATCTGACAGGATGGATGACGAGTTAGAGCATTCGGAAATGATTGCGGCCTGCTAAAGGAATGATTGAACGCCCGGACCGGACGAATGCCGTCTCATCGCCCGCGAATTCGCTGCGGCGTGTCTAGCCCGCGTCGCATCGTTCCACGGGCATCCGGCTTGGTGTCAGTGTTATTAGTTGGCTGCGCAGTGGCCGACGTCTTCCCTGGATCGAGAGTCATCTTTTCGGCGTACACTTCGACGCGCAAGCGCATGATCGCGTCAGAACCAGCCGCGCTGGGCGTGGTGTACTTCGCCGAGACAATTCCTACGCCACTGGCGTTAAACGTGAGAAGCGTCGTGGTCAGGTCGGGGGCTTTCAACTCCAGCGTGAGCGTCTTTTCCTTGTCGTTGGAATTGTTTCCTTTCATCACAAAATCTTCGTGCCAGTCGAGGAATGCCTGTGCATCGTTCGCCGCGACGTAGAACACGATATTCGAGAGCTCCCAAGTGGTCGGTTGCTTCTCGTAATCCCGCAATTCGCCGACAGCGTTAGTGGTAGTCTTATGTCGCATCGTGACCGGCTCGATGCTCTGTACGCGATTGGTCGGCAGTCCGGGGATGGTCAGCGCAAACGAGTTGGCCATCGCGGTTTTGGTGCGCGTGCCTGCCTTTGCTCCGTTGAAAGAGCCTCCTTTGATGAGGTTGGATGATTCGACGGACAGCCCGATCTGAAGAAATACTGCGTCCTTCGATGCGCCGCTCAACGCCGGGATCGTCAGCTCGTTGAGCATCATGTGGTTGAGAGTGCGCTGCTGTGCAACCTGCCCCATGGCGTTGACCAGGTACATCGCTCCGTCTGAACGGGAATGGCCGCCCAGCGATTCGCTGAGGAATTTGGTGAATTGATCGGGGCGGATGTGGGCATGCACGTCTTCCACCACCACCGCCCCGATATGTTTGTGGGGCCAGGCATCGGGGCCGCTCACTTTCTCTACGACAACCTGACCGACTACCGAGCCGCTGTCCAAGGAGTGGACGATATCGGTTTCCGTTCCGATCTGCAGGCCATAGCCCGTCTGCTCAACCATGGGTCGCTGGTCGGCAGCATGCAGCCGGGATGCACAATGCCCAACCAGAGCCGCCGACAATGCCGCCAGAAAGTAAACTCCGCTGATTTGTCGCATGTGTGAGCCCTTGTTTTGACAAAAGCTATTGTAACGGATTCACCATTCTCATTACACGAAAAAGACAGCGAGGCCGCCGGCTCACCCGACGGCTGGTTTAATTTCGCCAATCGCCACAGCCGAATGTAATCCATTTCATCTTAAGTGTTACAGCCATTCCTGGATAAGTGCGATCGAGCAATTTCCGCCCGGTGATTGAATCGGTCCCGAATCTCCGGTACCCTGCGCATAGCTGTAATTGAGTGCCCTCTTTGAGTGCCCTCTTTGAGTGCCCTCATTGGGTGGAGGGGATGGCGCGACGAGCTTTTCCTCTTAACGTTACCGCCGGCTTATGTAGCGAGCCGCGTCATCGGCATGTTTTTTTCGTAAAGGTTAAGTCGTGACCACACCGAAAACGCGGCGCACTACGCAGGCATTGGCTCAAAGTGTCCGATCTGCGTGCGCAGAATGGATCGAAAGCCGTCTGATGCTGTCGGCGACTCTTTCGATTTCTCAATTGCCGGCTCCTGCCGACGTCGTCCAAAATCCATCAGTGCAGGCGCTGTCCATCGGCACGCCGGACCTTGACCCGGACTTCGACACAGGACTGTCCAACACCGACAACATCACCAACCTGAATAACAGTTCTTCAAACAAAGCGCTTCAGTTCGAAATGGTTGTAAGCGGCATCGCAACGGGAACGGTGTGCAGCCTCTTCGCTGACGGCGTTCTGATTGCATCCGGCGGGACAGGGGGGCCAGGCGTCATCGGCGTGGGATTGAAGACGGATGGCAAGAGAGTTTTCTCAGATGGAGTTCACGTCTTCACTGCAAGGCTGAGCAATCCCGATGGCACGCAATCGCCGGATTCGCCGCCCTTAAGCGTGACCATCGACACGACCCCACCCGCGACGCCGCCGGCGCCCGTCCTGGAATCGCAGAGCGATACCGGCATCAGCGATAGTGACCATATCACATCTGATGTCACACCAGCGTTTGACGTTGTGGCGACCGATCCAGGAATGATCCAACTGACAACCAATGGTCAAAACCTGGGCCCTCAGGCGACGGTCAGCTCTGCCGGCATGTACACACTCTCTTCGTGGTATGCGACGACGACCTTCACCAAGGGAAGCACGTTTATTGGTCCCTTTGGAACGACAGTGGATACGTGTGATCTCAATGGCGACTCACTGCCCGATCTGATCATAAACAACGGGCAGGTGGTGGTGGAAGCGATTAACAACGGAGATGGCTCATTCACGCGGTCGACAGTTCCGAATATCCAGGTCAACGACATGAAGGCCGGGGACTTTAACGGCGACGGAACGGTCGACATCGTTGGCATGCCGTCTTCAAACCCTGCGTCGGTTGTATTGTACGTGGGAAACGGCGACGGCACCTTCCAGGCGCCGAAGACGCTGTATACCGCATTGACCATCATACCCACGGTGGATGCGGCGGATTTGAATCACGATGGACACCTCGACGTTGTCGTGGCAGCATCCGAGCTCGCCACGCTTATGGGAAACGGAGATGGAACGTTTCAGCCCGCTCTTGTCCAACAATTCACATTCTCCGCGGGAACGGGAGTGTTCCTTGCAGACGTCAACGGCGATGGCACAGCAGATGTCATCATTTCAGATATTGGTGGTCTTGCGGTTTTGCTGATGCACCCTAATGGCCTGGAGCAGTGGCCCCCGAGCTTCACTCTTGGAGACAAAAGCATCACCGGGTTCGGATCGGTCGCCGTGGCAGATCTCAACAGCGACGGCAAGCCTGATCTGATCGCGGATACTTCCAACGGCATTTTCGTGTGCATGGGACATGGAGACGGCACCTTCACATCACCGACCCTGTTTGCCAGCCCCATTTCACTGCGCGGCCTGACGATCGCCGACTTTGACCGCGATGGTGTCTCGGACGCCCTGGCCACCGGAGTGGGACCCACTGGCAATGACCTGGTCTTCTTTCATGGCGATGGCAACGGCACGTTTGAACCGCCGGTTCTTTCGGCAGCAACTGAACGCGGCGGACCAATGACCGTGGGCGATTTCAACCACGATGGCCGCGTCGATGTCCTCATCAACGGAAATGCGACGGAACTGGGCGCGGGCGGGCCTTTGATGGACGGCGTTTACAGCATCGCCGCGTGGGCTCAGGACGTGGCGGGTAATCGCTCCGCGCCGAGTCCCGCGACATCCATTGCGGTGACAACGGTTCGGCCGACCGCTCAGTTGAGCGCTTCAACTTATCATGTTGACGAGGGCAGCTCGGTCGACCTAAGCGTTGCGAAAGCTTCCGCATCGGCGATTTCCTATCAATGGGATTTCGACTACGACGGCACGACATTTAGCCCTTCAGAGTCGGGTCAGAACGTCGAGTTCGATGCGAGCGCTATCGATGGCCCGACGACGCGCACGGTGGCCATGCGCGTGAGCGACATTGCCGGAAATGCATCGCTGCTCACTGCAACGGTGGTGATCCAAAACGTTGCGCCAACGGCAAGCTTCGTCGGCGGGGTTTATGGGCTCGGGTTCCCTGGCAAGGTAATATTTGATTCGCCGGTTGATCCATCTGCTGCCGATGCCGCGTCGGGCTACACCTACAGCTACGACTTCGACAACGATGGCGTATTTGATCTGACCGACTGCAGTTCCAGCACCGCAATCGTCCCAGCAGATGACCTGGCGAGTTTGGGTGAACACATCATCCGGGGACGCATCAGCGACAAGGACGGCGGATTCACCGATTACCTTGCCACCATCACAATCGCGCAGCCGGCAGTCCTTAGGGGGACGGTTTTTGGCGACAACAACACCAACGGAACGCGCGACGCTGGCGAGATTGGAGTCAGTGGAATCACTGTTTATCTGGATGCAAACGGAAATGGGCAACTGGATCCGCAAGAAACGTCGGTGTTGACGGTTGCGGACGGCGACTATCTTTTCCCGGCAGTTCAGCTCAGCACGCCCTTTCAACTGCACGCGATTCTGCCGGCAGGTTGGACGATCACAGGGGGTGACGGAGCGGATGGTACAATGCTCACGCTAGGGCCTGATTCGGTGGTCACCGGCCTTGATTTTGGCGTGAAGAGTCCGCCGCTTCCAAGCTTCGGTGGCCCATATTCGACAAGCGAAGGATCGCAAGTCATTCTCGATGCCTCCGGCTCGTCAGAACTGGGCGGAACCATTGCCCAATACGAATGGGACACGGACTATGACGGTTCCACATTCGTGACGCGCGCAAGCGGCGCGACAATCCTGTTCAGCGCGGCTGGTTTGGATGGCCCTTCGACGCGGGCGGTCGCGCTGCGCGTAACTGATGAAAACGGAGTTGCGGAAATCGTCAGCGGAAGTGTAATGATCAACAATGCGCCGCCTACCGCGGTGTTCCTGGCCGGCGCACCGGTGCCGCTCGGATCGGCTGGTCGTGTTGCATTCTTCAGGTCAAGCGATCCGTCGCCAGCCGACGTGGCCGCTGGTTTCAAATACAGTTTCGATTTCAACAATGTTGGGACGTTTGAGATCGCGGATTCACCAGCAGCGGTCGCTACAATTCCCGCCAGTTTTCTCACAGCGACCGGCGTGCACAAAATCCGAGGACGCATCGAAGACAAGGACGGCGGATTCACCGACTACACGACGACGGTCTACGCCTATAAGCCCGCCCCGGCGGCGATCTCGGGCACGCTCTTCAACGACGCCAACTCCAATGGCGTGCTCGATAAGGGCGAGAAGCCGCTCGTCTCTCGCGTTGTCTTCATCGACACAAACAAGAACGGCAAGCCCGATGCGGGCGAAATAACCACGACCACCAAGACGAATGGGACTTATTCCTTCAAGAACCTTTTGCCGGGGAGCTATCGCATCGCGGATGTATTGCCCGCCAGATGGCGCCGAACCAATCCTGTGATTGGCTATTACGATCTGAATCTGAGGGCCGGGCAGTCAGTGACGGGGAGGAACTTCGCCGAGACGCAAAATGTTCTTGTCACAGGCGTGGTTTTCAATGACTTGAATGGCAACGGCAAGCAGGACTCTGGCGAAACGGGGATCGCCGGTATGACGGTTTACATTGACAGGAACAAAAACGGAAAGCTCAATCCTGGGGAGGCATCGACGATCACCGCCGCAGACGGGTCTTATAATTTCAAGACGCTGGTAGCCGGAAGTTATAGAGTCGCCCAGGTCTTGCCGACAGGATGGCGCGTGATCAATCCGACGAGCGGGTATTTGGACCTGACGTTGGCCACGGGCCAAAGCGCCACGGACGAAACCTTTGCCGATATAACAGCGGCGATAACCGGCAAGATCCTCCAAAAGTAAAGCGCTATGATTATGCGGCGAAGATTGCTCAAGCTCGCCTCCTGTGCATCTGCGGCCATCGCGTTGATTAGTGCAATTCTCTGGATTCAAACGCAATGGAACAGTTGCGTCGCCGGCTATACGGCCCACGCGGACGGCGCAAGTCGCAAGACCTTCGCGATCGAAGCGGGATTGCAGCGATTTCACTTGAGCTTCGTCACCGGTGAGTGCGGCTGGCACCCGGGGTGGTCGGCGTATCGCAAGGTCACCACCGACGAAGCCTCTTACGAATTCATGAACGCCGAATCGCGCTGGCAGTTTGCCGGATTCCGCCGATACGTGACGACCGCCCCGAAAGACCGCTGGCCGGGGCCCAGCGCGCCGGTCGCGCGATGTTTGGATATTCCTTACTGGTTTGTGATTGTGCTGGGGATGATTCCCGCGTTGTGGATCTCCGCGAAGGGCAAGGCGAATTAAATGAAGAATGAAGAGTAAGGGCCCACGCAGCCCTCCACTCTTCACTCTTCATTCTTCATTTAATCCGACTCGCTCTTCATTCTTCATTCTTAACTCTTCATGTCACTCCCCCGTCTCCACACATACCACGTCCCGATTGACCGATACGGCCGCCAGGGCTCGGCGATCTTGGTGACCTGCTTTGGCGTTGGGCGCTGGCGGAGGGCGTAAATTTCGCGGACCCCTTCACGGAGGCCAAGATCATCGACTGGGAGAATGTCGGGGCGATTGAGGACGAACATGAGGAACATCTCCGCCGTCCAGCGGCCGATCCCTTTGACGGCGACCAATGCCTCGATCACCTCATCATCGCTCATCGTGCGCAGCCGGCGGGTGGCGATCTTTTTGCCGATGAAATGCTCGGAGAGATCCAGCAGATAAGCCGCCTTCTGCCGCGAGAGCCCGCAGCGGCGGATCGCCTCGGGGTCGCCGGCACCGAGCAATTGTTTCACGAGTTGAGGCGTCGGCCGGCGGCGGGGAAATTCATCGCGGAAGCGGCCGATGAGCGTCGCCGCCACCTTCGTCGAAAGCTGCTGCGAGTAGATCGCGCGGCAGAGCGCCCCAAAATAATCCCGCCCCGGCTCCAGCCTGCACGGGCCAACTTTCGCGATGATGCGACCGAGCTTGCGATCGACCTTCGCCAAATGCCGCGCCGCTTGCGACCATTGATGAGTGCCGTTTTCGTCAAACCACATCGATTATGCCCTTCCAATCCTGAGTTACTCTAGATCGCCCCAGAATCTTTCGCACTTCGATTGGCGCACGGTGGCATTAGCCTCTACAATATCAGGGATAGCCGTCACAGGAGCTTACTTCAATGAAACCCGCGCCCAAATTAAATGCGATCGACCAGGAACATCTCCAGGAATTGTACGATGCGTGTGGCATCGCGCGGGATGAGCTGCCTTATACTCCCCAGTTTGATCAATTGGTGCAGGACTTCCAGGATCGGACCTTCAAGAACGCCGACCATGAGCAGGTCTTCGCGGCCATTCTCAAATACGTGCGCAGCAGCAGCAATGCCGCCAGCGCGGAGGCCCCGCAGAGCAGCTTGAATGAGGATCAGCTCAAGCAGCTCAAAGTGGTCATGTCGCGGCATGTGGTGGGGGGTAAGATCCTCCCGTACAGCGATGAGATCACTTCCGCCCGCAACGATTTCAACAAAGTCGTCGGCATTTCGCTGGAAGATTATGACTTTTGGAAGTCGTTGCAGAAGCTGCAGGGGGCCAAGCGCCGCCCGCCCAAGCGGGCGAAAGTCGCGGCAAAAGTGGCTGAGGATGAAGACGACGGCGAGTAAATTCGACAATCCATGCACGAACCATCAACCGGCTCGCATGGAATGTAAGTTATTGTCAATTAAAATCTTGAGAACCGAATTAGACCTCCATCCACAATCGGGGAAAGAATTTCCATTTGACCGGTGGAACAATCTCCTATATTTCCCATAGAGTTTGTTCTGGATGAGAGAGTGTTGAGCAGCGAGTGTTGAGGAGCGATTGTCATGGCCTTGACTTGGAAAGAGAAGCTCGCCGGCCAAATCCGTGAGGATTGGGATCGGGAGATCGATAATTTTGAAGCCCAGATGGCGTTGCGAAAGCAAGGGAAGCTGGAAGAGCGCGTCTTTGCCGAGCAGCGCTTGCGGCGGGGAACCTACGGCCAGCGCTACGACAATGGCCGCCGCCATGATGGCATCGCTCAGCAGACGCTTCCCTATCCGCCCATCACCAAAGGCCCCGACACGATGTGGGATGCGCCGGGAATGACGCGCATCAAGATCCCCTTTGGCGGGCTCAATCCGACGCAGATGAAGGTGCTCGCGGATCTGGCTGAGGAGTATTCCGACAGCATCTGCCACATCACCACGCGGCAGGATATTCAGCTCCATTTCATCCACATCGAAGATAGCCCGTCGATCTTTCGTCGCTTGGCCGCGGTTGGCATCACGACCAAGGAAGCCTGCGGCAATTCGGTGCGAAACGTGACCGCCTGCCCGATTGCCGGTGTTTGCCATACCGAAACATTCGACGTAACGCCTTATGCCCACGCAACCGCGTTTTATCTTTTAGGGCATCCCGACACGCTCGATTTTGGCCGCAAGTTCAAGATCGCGTTCTCCGGATGCAAGCACGAAGCGTGCGGATTGGTTTCGATTCATGATCTGGGTGGAATCGCCGTCAAGCGGATTGTCGATGGCAAAGAGCAGCGCGGATTTGAGCTTTACGTCGGCGGCGGCTTGGGCGCGGTGCCGCACCAGGCGAAGCTGATGTTCGATTTCCTGCCCGAAGAAGAGCTGCTGCCAATGTCGCGCGCGATCGGGCGGGTCTTTGCGCGGCTTGGCGAAAAGAAAAACCGCCAAAAAGCCCGCCTTAAATTCGTTGTTCAAAAACTGGGGATCGAAAAGTTCAAAGAGCTCGCCGTCGAAGAACGTCGCACGATGCCGGAAGACCCGTCGTGGCGGAAATTCTTCGATGAAATCCCGCGCTATCGCGAAGAGCCGCGCCAGCAGACGGTGCAGCTTGGCGTCCCCAACAAGCCCGATGGATACGACGAATGGGCGAAGACCAATGTGTACCATCAGCGGCAGGCAGGGTATGCGACGGTCACCATTACCTTCCCGCTGGGCGACTGCACGGCTCAACAATTCCGCAAGCTCGCTGATCTGGCTCACGAATACGCTTCGGATCACGCCCGCACGACGGTCGAGCAGAATCTGATTTTCCGCTGGGTGAAGGAAGAACGCGTGCCGGCGTTGTATGCCGAGCTGAAGAAACTCAACTTCGCCCAGCCGGGCGCGGGGACAATTGTCGATATCGTCACCTGCCCCGGCACCGATACCTGCAAGCTCGGCATCTCCTCCTCGCGCGGATTGGCCGGCGAATTGCGCGAGCGGCTGCTGGCCAAGGAATCGCAGCTTTCCGAAGAGATCAAAAGGCTGCACATCAAGATCAGCGGCTGCTTCAATTCCTGCGGTCAGCATCATGTGGCCGACATTGGCTTTTACGGCAACAGCCGCAACGTCGGCGGATATACGGTTCCGCATTTCCAGGTGATGATCGGCGGCAAGTGGCACGATAACGGCGGCACTTACGGCCTGGCGATCGGATCAATCCCATCAAAGGCAATCCCCAGCGTCGTCAACCGGCTCACCGAGCGATTTGTCGGCGAGCGCCAGCCCGACGAAAAATTCCAGCAGTACTGCGCCCGCATCGGCAAGAAGGCGCTGAAGGAAATGATCGACGACTTAAGCAAGGTGCCGGCGCACGCGCTTGACCCTTCCTTCTACACCGACTGGGGCGACCCGCGCGCTTACACGATCGGCGATATGTGCGAAGGAGAATGCGCCGGCGAAGTGATCTCGCTGGCCGATTTTGGATTCACGGCCGCCGAGAGTCAGGCATTTGAGGCGCAGCTTAGCCACGAGGCCGGCGACTACCGCAAAGCCGAGGAGCTCGCCTACGGCGCCATGCTGCTTGCCGCCAAGACGCTCGTGCAGTTGCAATGGCAGGATACGCCGACCGATCCGGATACGATTGTCAATGAATTTCGCAATCGTTTCGTCGAGACGAAGCTCTTCTGGGATCCGTATCACGCCGGCCAGTTTGCCAACTATCTTTTCTCCCGTCACGCCGACGGCCCCGACACGCGCTACACCGGCGAAACCGTTCACACATTGATCGAAGAAACCAATTTGTTCATCGACGCCGCGCATAAGGCGCATGCGAAGTATCGGCAGTCGTTGAATGTGATTGCGACGGCGTAGGAGCCAGGAGTCGGGAGCCAGTAGCCAGGAGAATATAAGAGCAAACGGCAACGCCTCGTATTCTCCTGTCTTCTGTCTCCTGGCTCCTGACTCCAGTACCCGGCTCCTGACTCTTCCGAACCACCATGACCTCCCCCAAACTCGCCCTCAAGCTCTTCGCCGCTGATGGTCCGCCGCTGGCGGCGGATGCGATCATTCCGATCTTCCATTCCTGGATTCAGCAGCATGCCTTTTCGGATCATCTGCTGATCGACGTCGCCGACTACGCGCATGTGCCGCAAGGACCGGGGACGGTGCTGATCTCCCGCGAAGCGAATCTGTCGATGGACAAGGCAGACAATCGGCTGGGGCTTCTGTATATGCGCAAGCAGCCGATCGTCGGCGCGGAGAGCTTCGAGCAGCGACTTGCGGCGGTTTTCCGCTCGGCTCTCGAAGCCGCCGCCAAGCTGGAAGAGGAAGTCGCCTTGCGCGGCAAGCTTCGCTTCCGCACGGATGAGATTTCCTTCCGCATTTACGATCGCCTGCTCGCGCCCAATGAGCCGGCGACGTTTGAGCAAGTGAAGCCGGCGCTGCAGAAGTTTGCTGAAAAACTCTACGGAGGCGCGGCGTTTACGCTGGAACGTGTGGGCAAAGCCGAAGAACTTTTTGAAGTGAAGATCAAGTCAGGAAAATCTGAAGGGGTCGCGGTCTTGCGAGAGCGATTGGCGCGTTGACGCTATTCGGTTCGGACTTCTCCGCATTCTCGAGCGCCGTCATGCTGAGGTACTCCGAAGCATCTGGCTGGATTGCGCAAGCGGGCCCAAGCTTGGGAGTACCTCAGCGTGACGGCTGCCTACGGTGACACTGTTTTAAAACGATGCACGGAGAAACCTCGTAGCGTGCGCTTTAGCGCACGCGGAAACTGTCGACGCTCCGAACTGCGTGTGCTGAAGCACACCCTACGGAAGACCGATCACTAAACCCTATTCGACACCACACCCTACGAAATCCCGTCGAGTTTCCCGTGTTTGGTGATCGCGCCCGCCGACCCCGTGATCAACACTGCCAGCAATTCCGCGCGTCGCGGATGATCGCCCAGCCAGTGCTTAATGCGATGAATCTCCGCGAGGTCTTGCAAGCCTAGCATGCGCTCGAGGGTCTTTTGATGGAGTGCATCCCGATCCTGCCGCGCGACTTCTGCCTGCCACGCGGCCGAGAAGACGAAATGCACGTCATCGTGCAATCCATACCGGCGAAGCGTTTCCCACTCGTTGGCGTCAAACCAGATTCCGCCGCAATGACCGCAGCGATCGAGGTGGAAATCGACGCCGCGCCCGACCTTCGCGCGGCGAAGCAATCGGCGGCATTCCGGACATGATCGCGCGCGACCTTCTACTTCTTGCGTCAGATGCTCGACGACATCCGGCATCGCCCGGGCCGCGTCGTGCTGTCCATCGCGCCACATCCAATAGCGGCTGGCCTCCGCCCATTGTCCACCGCATTGCTGGCAGCGATGTGAAGGCAAGCCTTCCTCCAACGCATGGTCGGCCAATACGAAATCGCGACAGACAGGGCAATTCATGGCGGGATTGTGGCTATTGGGATTTGGCCGGACCATTACAAATCTGATGCGATTTATAACCTCCAGCACACGCCTCGATGACTTCCCGCAGATATCTGGGATAGTCGGCAATCTTGTGCGATGGCGCTTTGATCGTCACGCAGCCGACGCGGCGGCCGTCATTGGTCGGCAGATCCATGCGGCCGATCGCCAGAAAGCCGTCGGCGTGGCCGATGTCGGCCAGTGGGGC
>DATBDZ010000257.1:0-6387 GCA_036276235.1 Humisphaera sp.
CAACGATGAAACTCGCGGCGCAGCTATGGGCTGACGTTCGAAACAAGGGCCTTCCCACGGCCGATCCAAAGGAGCTTGACGGCGACGTGATTCTTGCTGCCCAGTCAGTGCGGCTCGGATTGCCCGCAACTGAATTTATCGTCGCGACGACAAACGTCGGACATCTCGCACGCTTGGTTCCTGCGGACTTGTGGCAGAACATTCATGCTCTACCCTGATCATTTGGTACACCATTTAGTCCACACCTTCCTCAGTTCTGCTTCAAAGTTTCTTGCGTATCGCTTCGCATCAGTAAGCGGCGATTGCGCCATCCGATCGCGCAGCGTCGCGCGAAGCTCGGTCAATCTTGGCAGATCATTCACCAGGCGCGTCGCCCGGGCGAGATACTCCTCAGGCGTATGCGCAACAAGATCGTTCATCCCCAAATTGCTCAACACCGTCACTCCCGCGCGCGACACCGACGTGTGGCAGGGCATTGTGATCAGCGGCAATCCCATCCACGTCGAATCAAAGCTCGTGGTATGGCCAGCATATGGAAACGGATCCAGCGCAATGTCGATCTGATGATACATCGCCATGTATTTCGCGCGGTCGCTGCGCTGAAAGATCAGCAGTCGGCTGACAGGAACACCATGTTGATCTTTGAGCCGCTGCAGGACGGATTGATTAGCGCTGGAGCCGCCTTCGAGCATCAGTGCGAGCTTTGAGCCGGGGACGGCGGCCAGGATTTCGCTCCAGAGCGCCAGCACTTGGTCGTTGATCTTGTTGAAATTATTGAGCGAGCCGAAGGTGATGAAGCCATTTGTCAACGCCGGCAGTTCGTTGATCGGCGGACATCCCTCCGGCGGCTTATAACACCAATAGCTGTCCGGCAGGCGAATGAGCTTTTCGGTATAGGCTTCATCCGACTCACCCGGCGGATCGAGATGAACATCGGTGACGGCATAGTCCATCGCGCTCAGGCCGGTCGTCGCGGGATAGCCCAGGTGACAGATCTGAATCGGCGCCGGCTTGCGCGCGAACGCAAGCAGTCGGCTGGCGGCCATGTGCAGATTCAGATCGATCAGAATATCGATGCCGTCGCCGCGGATTTGATCGGCCAGCTCGGCGTCGCTGAGCTTTGCGGTGTCGCGCCACAGATCGGTTTGTGCCCGCAATCGCGCGGTGACTTGATCGGGCTTGGGCACATCGGAGTAACACGCGATCTCAAACGCGCCGCGATCGTGCGCTTCCAGCAGCGGCTCAAAATAGAGCCCAACCACCTGCATGCGAAACGTCGGCCCGACGTAGCCGATGCGCAATCGGCGATTTGAATCGCGCGAGTTTCGCCACGTCGGATTGGCCGGCATCAGCGCCTTCGCAAATCGCGCATCCCATTTCTCATGCTCGCGGCGAATCTCAACGGGCTCGAGCCCCGGCGTAAAATGCAGCGCGTAAACGTAATTGGAATACGCATTTTGCACGGGCGGCTCAATTGCAATCGCCCGCCGATAAATCGCCAGGACTTCGTCGATCAGTCCCTGATCGCTTAAGCCGGCGGCGAGAATCACCATCGCATCGACGTTGTTTGGATCGAGCTCCAGCGCCCTTCGCGCGTGCTGGATCGATTGATCGATGAGCCGCTGCTTGGAGAGGACGGTCGCGAGATTGAGCCAGGCGACCGAGAGATTGGGCGCGAGTTCGACAGCCCGCTTGCAGGCTTGCCGCGCTTCATCGAGGCGGCCGATGGCGCATAGTGCCGAGCCGAGATTGGTGTTGATGGAAGCGTCGTTCGGTGCTTGCGCATAGGCGATCTGGAACTCCGCCGCCGATTCCTCATCTCGCTTTTGCAGGCGGAGCATCGCGCCAAGGTTGTTGTGCGCCTGCGGGAAATTGGGCCGAAGCGCAAGGGCCCGACGAATGGCGTTCTCTGCCTCGCCGAGGCGATGCAGCGCGCCCAGGCATACACCCGCCGCCAGCCAGGCATCGGCGTGATCCGGCCGCAGACGGATCACGATCGAGAATTCCGCCAGCGCCTCTTCGGTGCGGCCAAGCTCCCGCAGCACCATCGCCAGATTGTTGTGATACGGGGCGGCCGTCGGCGCTGCTGCAACGGATCGCCGCAACATCTCCACGCCCGCCTGCGACTGGCCGAGCTGATGCGTGAGCAGCCCCAGATAATGCAGCGCATCCGCGTTGGCCGGCTGCTGCTGGAGAACCAGCCGATAGAGACGATCCGCCTTCGCCAGCTGGCCTTGCATGTGATGGCGATTGGCCTGCTCGAGCAGCGAGCGAACCGAGTCGTCGGGCATGTCCGCAGTATAGCCAAACAAAAAAGGGCGGGCACGGCGATCAAGTCGCCCGTCTGCCCGCCCCGCGTCCCTCGCGCCCGTCAAATAAAGGAGTAAAAATCAAAGATGCAACAACAACTATTCAAATCAGGCGCTACTCTCTCCCAAGCCCCAGCAGAGTCACAGGTCACCGACAGAGAGGCAATAGGGGAATCTCCTGATCTTGGCGCGCAAAAAGTCGGCGGGCACTGCCCGCCGGACCAATTGGATGAAAAACAAGGCCAATCGTCATGCTTGAGGTACTCCGAAGCATCTGGCCACTCGCGCGAATGGGCCAGATGCTTCGGAGTACCCCAACATGACGCGTTACGAATCGCGGCCGTTTAAACCGGACTCGCTGTCGTCCGCGTCACCCATTCAACCGATTGTATTCAATCGCATAGCGCAACAAATCCCCGCTGCTCGGCAGGCCGAGCTTGTGCTTGATGTTTTCCCGGTGTGCCTCGACGGTCTTCGGACTAATAAACAACGCCTGGCCGATCTGCCGCGAATCCAGCCCTTTGCCGATGCAGCGCACCACCTGCAGTTCGCGATCGCTCAGCGTCGGCGGCGCGGCGATTGCGTCGCGCCCCGGTTGCAGGCTGGCACGGACTTCATCACTGACGAAGATTTGCCCGCCGACGATGCTGCGAATTCCTTCGATGACGGATGTAGCCGCGCGGCCTTTCATGATGTACCCCATCGCGCCGGCGCGCAACGCTCGGTGGGCATAGATCACTTCATCGAACATCGACAGCACGAGCGATTTGATCGCGGGCCAGCGCTGGCGGATCTGGCCGATCAGCTCCAGGCCGTCGCCGTCTTTGATCGACAGATCGACGATGACGACGTGCGGCTCGGTGAAGCGGATCTGGTCGATCGCCGATTGCATGCCGTCCGCTTCGCCGCACACGCGCATGTCCGGTTCCTCGTCAATCATTGCCTTCATCCCGCGGCGCAGTACGGGATGATCATCCACCAGGAGCACGCGGACGCGGTTGGAAGAAGATGGATCGCTGGCAGTCATGGCGTTTCCAGTGTTGCTGTTGTCGAATTAGCGGCAGTTCGTGGAAGCCGGCACGAGACGATCGTCCCGCGCTCGCCGCCGCGTTCAACGGTGAGTACGGCGCCGATCATCCGCGCGCGGTGGCGCATGGTTCTGAGGCCGACTCCTTCACCGGGTGACTCCGGATCGATACCGACACCGTCGTCTTCAATTCGCAGGACAATCATCGCATGGATCGCACCAAGCTGCATGCTGATACGCCCGGCGTGGCCGTGCCGGATGGCGTTGTTGATCGCCTCCTGTGCGATGCGATAGAGATGGATCGGCAGCATGCGGTCAGGCGGGAGCTCCATCGGTTCGCCGTGGAATTCGCAATGGATCGCGAACATAAATTCGATGTGCCGCGCCAGTTCCGCCAGCGCCGTGTCCAGGCCGTGGTTCAATTCCGCCGGCTGCAGCCCGCGCGCCAGGTCTCGCGCTCGTTGAATTGCCTGCTCGGTCAGATCGACAACATCGGCGGCGTTGGTCTCCTCGGCGGGAAGCCGGGCCGCAAGCCGCTGCTGCAGCGCCTTCGCCAGACAACTGATGCCGGTGAGATGCTGGCACAGATCATCGTGCAAATCTTGACCGATGCGTTGGCGCTCGCGATCCTGGGCGTCGAATACCTGCTTGAGAATCCGTCGTGACTCGGTGATGTCGCGGAAAAACCAGACGCGCCCGTAGATTTTGTTCTCCCCGCCGCGAACGGGCGCGCTGTAGCAATCGAGGATGTGCCCATCCCGCAGCAGCAGCGAATCGGCGGGGCTGAGCGGATCCTGATGGTCCACCAGCCGCGGACGCATCGCTTCAACCGCGTCGGCGAGCGACCCGGCAAAGACCTGCGGCGGAAGATCCCACAAGCTGGCCAGCCGATGATTGCAGAAGATGATCGAAGAATCCTCGGCGACAGCCATGATCCCATCCAGCGACGCGTTGCTCTGCGCCTCCAGCAGGCTCTTTTGAAAATGAAGCTCGGCGGTGCGCTCCTTGACGCGCGCCTCCAGTTGATCGTGCGCGATCTGCAATTGCTGGCGCGCGGCCGCCAGGAGCCGCTCGCCTTCGCGCGCCGCGTCGGCATCCGCCTCGGCGCGCTCCCGCGCTTTACGCAGCGCGCCGCTGAACCAACTGATCTGCACGCCCACCAGAATGAAAATAACGAAACGCGGGACGTCGCTGGAATCGATGGTAAAGGCGCCATACGGCGGCAGGAGAAATATGTCGGCCAGCACCACGCAGGTGAAAGTGGCCAGCAGTCCCGGCCCCAGACCGCCGTACCACGCGCTGATCATTACGGCCGGCGTCACGAAGAGAAACGGGCTGGCGTGCCGCCCCCAGTCGCCCAAGCCCTGACGGATCAAGACCGTTGCGATCGTCGAGACGATCGCGACGGCGTATCCCGAAAGCGGCGACCGCGCCGCGGACCTCATGTCGGCGTGACTGCCCGTAAATTCCTCCTGCGACGTGCAAGCAGACGTGTTCAGCCGGCAATAACCGGCGCTGCGATCCTATCCGATCCGCCATCCTGCCGCATAGGTGAAATTTCCTATTCGAACGTCCACGGCGATCAATTATGAAAAATCTCTTGCGAAATGAAAAGATTAGGAAATTACACCGATTGGCGCGAACGAAGGCGCGGCTACATTTACATCGACAGAACAACAACGGTCAGGTCAGCGCCGCTCGAAAGCTTTCACACTCACGTCTTCCCGGTTTCGCGGCGCGCCGTTCAAAGTCCTGTCGATACTGCCATGACGATACTCAAACAAAAGAGGCGCGAAACCCGAAATCAAGTTGCCGCGAACCGCACGCCGCGCCCGTCGATCAAATCGCAGCAGCCGTTTGATTGGGCAACGGTGAGCTGGGGGCCGATCTCCGAACCGGAAAAGCCGCTCGAAACGGGCCTCAGCAACCCTCCGGCCGATCTATACAGCGGCGACCAACCGCCCACGTACTATCGCGGGAAAATCTAAGGCGTCCGCGAAATGACGTGGCACGGGCGGCTCGCCCGTAAGATTGCCGTACGCCGCAAGCTTCTGTTGTCCAATTCAATCAAGCCCAATGTGCGGCGTACCACACATCACGGGCGGGACGCCGGCGGGACGCCCGTGCCACTTTTTTCAGTTACCATTGACCTTCTTCATCGCTTCAATCTTCGCCTTGGCGAAAACGGTTTTCAGTTCAACCGGCGTCCCCCCCTGCCGTTTGCTTTCGTCGGCGGCTTCCATGAAGGTGAATAGCTCGATCGTCTCGGCTGAATCGATCGGCGGCTTCTTGGTTTTGAAGAACTTGGCGATTTCGATCACCAGCGGCTCATATCCTTCAAAGCCGGTGACGGGGATGACCGATTTTTCGCCGAAGAGGACGACGCCGTAATCTTCCTTGCCGGAGCGCAGGCCGCGGAAGGTGCCGACGCGGCCATCTTTCCAAACGCCGGTCACCACATCCGTGTCCGGCGTGTGCGTACGCTGCACCGTCTCGCAGCCGGGGCCCATTACGGTGTAGAGCAGCTCGCAACTATGGACGCCGTACCAGTACAGATCGGGATGAGTCGCCTCGAGGTGGCTCGGTCCCCAGGTCTGCGCGCCGATGACTTTGCCGAGCTTGGGATCGTGCAGGGCGGTTTCGAGCTTGGGGCCATAGCGCAGCGATGAGCTGGAAAACCAGGGAACGTGATATTTTTTGCCCAGCTCATCGATGGCGATGGCATCGGCCAGCGACGCAGCGAGTGGCTTGTCGATATAGACCGGCTTGCCCGCCGCGAAGACCGGGCGAACCTGCTCCAGATGCGGACGGCCATCAACGCTCTCCAGCATCACCACATCCACCTTGCTCAAGAGCGCGGGGATCGAATCGACAATCTCCACCTGCATCTTGTCGCGCAGCGTGTCGGTAAACCCTTTGATCCGCTCGCGGCTGGAAGCAATATCAGGACTCCCACCGGGAAACCCAGCGACGACGTGAAGACCCGCAAGATCGCCCTTGGCATTGGGATCGTTCAGCAGTTTTGTGAATGCGGTAACGTGAGATGTATCA
>DATBDZ010000258.1:0-5370 GCA_036276235.1 Humisphaera sp.
GGTGCTATGCGGAATAGAGGTGAATCTTATGTGCAATGGGTCGGCGCTCGGGATTTGGGCGTTTCACTGAACCCTGAACCCCGAACCCTGCACCCTACGATCGCTTCTCACAATCCATCTCATACACCACCTGCTCGCTCACCATCGCGTTCGCCGCGCGTTTGACGGCTTTGATGAGATAGAAGACCGATCCATCGGTCAGCCGATCACCCAGGCGAACGCCGCCGGAAATGAGCTTGTCGAGATCGGCGGTGGTGTAGACATGATGATCGACGATCATGTCCCGCCGCGCGTAGTCGGCGACAATCGCCGCCCGCGCGGGAGAGACGGCACAGGGAATATTCGCCAGCAGCGTGGAAAACGAACGCGAAGACCCGCCGCTGGCGTCGGTAGTGAACGCGGGACGCTGGAGCGAGAGGGATTGGTCGAGAAGGGAGTTGAGCGACACGTTCTATTCCTTTGCGATGTGAGCCTGGCCAAACCCGAATCCCCGAAATCCGAATCAATTCCGAAGTCCGAATGCCAAATGGCGAATGCGGAAGGGATGTCACGCGAAGCAACGAAGAGACGAAGAAGCTGCACGCTGTTCTTCGCAGCTTCGGAGCTTCGCGTGACATCCTCTTTCGGAATTTGGTCATTGGGATTTGATTCGGATTTCGGGGATTCGGATTTCGGAATTCGCGGGCCAATGGGCATGGGTCGTCACCGGAAGATCACGCGCGCGTAATCCACATACGGCGCCAGCAGCAATCTCACCTTCGCCGACAGTTGCGGCGTCGATGTCGAATCCTTCAGCTCAACACTGCTGGCACCGAGCGTGGCTTTCTTCAGAGAGTTGTTGACCAGGCCGGCTTGATAGAGATCCGCCGCGAGCTGCACGCAGGCTTCCTGAACCGCCTGCGGAATGGTGGCGAAGCCGGCGCGATAATCGATCCGGATGTTCAGCCATCCGCGCGGCAGGCGGCCATATAGCTCGCCGGTTTCATCGTCCAGCCGCCAGCCGATTGCGCTGCTCGCTTCGTCCGAGCCATTCGGCATAAACGGCAATCCCGCGAGTTGGCCGATCGATTCGGTGTAAATCTCCAGATCGCGCCAGTCGTTCAGCACCGACATCGCTCCTTGCAGCGGCCGCAGATCGGCGGTGGGCCAGCGATCGAAGCCGTCGCGGATCGTCGCGCTCCATCCGGAGCCAATTGCGTTGATAGCAGATGCCGTCGACGCGATTGTGGGATGATCCGTGTAAAGCAGATCGAGCGTCGTCGCGACCGCGGAAGCGACGCGCACCAGCCGCAGGCCGCTGCTCGTTGTTTCAACGGTCGCCCGCTGATTCGTAACGGCATCGATATTCTGCACCAGCAGCGCCCCGCGCGGCGATGCCGCGACGCGGGTGATCTGCACAACCGGAAACTGCCGCAGCCGCAATGGCTCGCGGATGTAAATGCCGCCGTTGTGGTATTCGGTGTACGAGCCGAGCGCGAAATCGCGCCCCGTCGCCCGCCGAATCGCGTCGCCGGCGGCGGAAATCAGCGAAGCCAGATACGCCGGCCCGGAAACAGCAAGCTGCGCCAAAGCCGAATTCTGCGCGGCACGAGATTGTGTGATGAGGTCGGGCATGGGGGAAGGAGTTAGGAGACAGGAGTCAGGAGTGAAAGAAGTTGCCAGTTGTCAGTTGCCAGTTGCCAGCGGAAATGCAGCGCGCGTGACGGCCCGTATTGGTCTTCACTGGCAACTGACAACTGGCAACTGGCAACTTAATTTGCGTCAGACAGCAACATTTGCGGTAAGTCCACGACTGGTTGCGGTCGCAGGCGTCTGTTCCGCTCGATGCAATTCAGCCGTGACGCAGACGAACGCGCCGGTGCTTCCTGAGGCGACGGTGATGGCCGGCCGCAAATATCGCTTGCGGCCGCGCAGGTCGATGTCCCAGGTGAACAGATGGTTGTCATCCGTCGCACCGGGCAGCGCGTTGGGCGAGACGGAAAAATCCAGCCCGCTGACATCGGCCCAGGTGCTGTTGTCGTCGCTCTCCTGCATCTTGCAAACCGTCAGCGCGGCGTCCGTCGCCCCCAAAATCAGCTTGAAAACCGCAAAGTCAAACCCCTTGCGATCGACCGAAGAACAAGTGACGGCAGCATTATTCACCGCCGCCGCCGGCGGAGTGACGAGAATCGTTTTGTGAGTGGTAGCGTAGATCATTGTGTTCCTTGTGGGTTGTGGGTTGTTGGTTGTTGGTGGAATGTCGGATGCATTGCTCCCTCGCCCCTGTACTCAGGGGAGAGGGCTGGGGTGAGGGGACAGCGATTTGCCAAGGAGCGCGATTCGCAAATTAGCGCTCCCGGCCCCTCACCCTGCCCTCTCCCCCGCGTACAGGGGAGAGGGAAACATTCATCCATTTTTCATTTATCACTTTTCATTTTTCATTCGGAATCGTCACGACGCCGCGGTAATCAGCCCGACAATCGGCCCCGCCGTCCCGGAGTTGTTTCCGACATCGTGCACGACGATATCGAATCGCTCGGTGCCGCGGATGACGACTTCGTCCTGCTCGAAGGCGTTGAGCGCGTGTTCGCTCATTTGGATGGTCGTGAGCCGCCGATCGCCCAGCCGCGCGGCCATTCTCAGGTTGCCGAAGAGGGCGCAGACCTGATTGACGGCCGACACCTTGGGCATCACCTGCGAGATGACGACCGGATATCCCAGGAAGCTCTTGTTCATCGGCAGGTTCGCGACGTCGGCGACGCGGTTGCCGCCGGCGGCTGTCGCAAGCTTCTGCATCACCGAGCCCCAGAAGAATTTGCTCACGTACCACTTAGCCTCGCCCGGCGCGTCGGCGTACTCGGGAAGATTCGCCACGACCTTGTTGAAATCGCCGATCACGATCGAGCCATAGCTGCTGCCATAACCGGTGCCGGTGGCAACGGTGAGACCCGCGACGTTCGCAACAGTCGCATCGACATTCTTGAGCGCGGGGGCGACGCCGGTGATTCCGCCGTAGGTGCTGGTACCGTCGCCGATGAACCCGCACTGATCTTCCTTGAGCGCGAACGCATAGGCGATTTCGCCGGCAAGGTCATCGCCGATATTCAGCACGGCGTCTTCATTCAGCTCGTTGCTGTACTTGGTGAGCACCATCAGCTTCTTGGCCGTCAGTCGCACGCGATCCCAGGTCTTGTCGCTGGCGGTGACGGCAGTCGATTCGCCGACAAACGATGCCGTGAGCCCGCTGATGCGGCGAGGATCGGAGCGCGTGTCGGAAGTCATCGGCACGATCCGCGCGTTCTGGCGGAAGACGCCGTACTTTTCGCGAAGATCGATCAGATCGTTCTGAAATTCGTCGGGCACGAGAAAGCCGCTGCTGGTGTTGACGTTTTCGCGCTGTGTCTTGGCGGCCATCACATCGCCGCCGCCGTCGATCAGCGGGATTCCCTGCCGCTGGCAGAACTCGATTCCCTGCTTCTTGCCGTAAACGCCCAGGCAAAACATGCCAAAGCGATACGCACGCTGGTCGGCGTTGGGCCCGGAGAAATGCCGCAGCGCGCTGTACCGCTTGACGGTAGCGGGGATCGCCCCGTCGGCCGGTTCCGCCGGATGCGTCATCCGTCGCGCGGGCGCGAGTTCTTTGCGAAGCTGAGCAAAGCCGTCATTGACGGCCCGCTCGATGATCTGTGAAATCGAGACCTCCGATTCCGCGCCGGCCTCGCCCGATTCCGCGGGCGCCGGCTGATTGTCAGTCGAAGTAGGATTCCATTTCATAATCTGTTCCTTGTTGAAAAATGTAGGGCGGGATTTATCCCGCCGCGCTTCCGCACGGCGGGTTCAAACCCGCCCTACGGTTGGACAAAGTTGCAAAAGCGCAGGCACGCGCCCGCGCCGTCTGAATTCGCCTGAATGCTCCCTCCCGATCCAATCGGGCCTGCATTCGCCGGCGAGGTTTGTTTGTTTTAAGTGGCACGGGCGTCCCGCCCATGTTTTCTGTCTGCGACAGAATAAAAGAATCACCACGGAGGCACGGAGACACGGAGGCGCGCTCGAAGTTCGAACAGAGTTCGGCGAATCACGAATTGAAGTTCAAAATAAGAAACGAAGAAGCAAAACCATTAGATGCGTTTCGCGATCGGCGCCCCGAAGTCCGAGCGCGCCTCCGTGTCTCCGTGCCTCCGTGGTGAAAAATCACGGGCGGGACGCCCGTGCCACGACGTTCAATTGATCTTCGCCATCAATCCGGGAACGTTCCGAAAATCGGGGGAAGGAGAATGCGCCAAGGAGCCAAGACGCCAAGATGCCAAGAAGACAAGAGATTGCTTGATTTAATTCTTGGCCTCTTGGCGTCTTGGCTCCTTGGCGCAATTGAGCCGTCAGCTAACTTTTCCCGTCAATTCGCGAAAAGTCTGGCGAATCTGAGAAACGATCTGCTCATGCAATCGCAATCGATCGAGCGCGGCTTTTCTAGATCGCACTACGCCGATCTCCCCCGCCGCTTCGTGGATTAGCTCGACCGTCTTCTGATCGATCAATCCCAGTTCGATCCCCTTCGCGACGGCTTGCATCTCCGCCTCGGGATTGCACGGCACCGGCACGACGGCGTATTCGATGCCGACCCAGCGATCGATCACTTTCGCCCCGCGAATCTGCGGGCGCTGCTCGATCTCCTGGCTGCTGGGTGCCCGCACATTCAGCGGCAAAAACCCGATGCTCTTGCCCGTACACGTCGGCACCGGCTGCTGCATCAGATGCAAAATCGCCGACGGCAGCCACGGCGCATCGCCCCAATCTTTGGGCCGATCCGGGTAATGCGTCTTGGCGACCAGCGCGTTGCCGCGCGCCCGAATCCACCAGTTGCTCCCGACCGGGAGTTGATCGTATCGATGCGCGAAAGTGACGACGCGGTTGTAACTGTTCCAATCGCCGCCTGCCGGGAGAACAACTTCGCCATCGCGATCCAGCGCGTCGGTAGTGATGACAGAAACATCCGTCCGCTCGCCGGCATCAAGGGTGAATGAATCCGCCTTGCGGGAGATTCGACGATAAGTGAAATCGCGGGGAAGATCGCGCGCTAGTTCGTCAATCTTTCGCGCCAGGTTTTCCGGCAAACGAAATCCCGAGCCGGCGTGTTCGACGATGTTTTGGAAGTGCTTGGATTTCATAAGTGTCTTTGTGGTGTCGCCGCTGGTTTTCTCCCTCTCCCCTGTACTCAGGGGAGAGGGCTGGGGTGAGGGGACAGCGGTTCGCGAAAGGGCGCGGTTCGCAGGTAGATGCGTTCGTCCCCTCACCCTGCCCTCTCCCCTGAGGACAGGGGAGAGGGTTCTCAGGCGTGCATCCGCCATATGGACCACGCGGTTATCTGGGAATCTGCTCCCACAATCGCTCCAA
>DATBDZ010000259.1:0-15593 GCA_036276235.1 Humisphaera sp.
CATTACGGTATCCGCTCATCGTACGGTTTTCCGTTCGCGTCGCGGAGATTTTGTTCGGCTTTCCTCAAGAAATCCTCGTCCTTGGCAATCACTCCGCGCTCGAGAATTGGGTTCCTGGCATTCGGATCTTTAAGGTAGGCCTGCATCGTTTGCGCGCCCACGGCGATGTCATCGGCGTGCCCTCCGATATCCACTTTCAAGGCTTTGATCGCAGGCAGGTATGGCGCGGTATCGACGCCCATCCAATCGATGACATTCAAAATGCGAAGGCTTGCGTAGGAATTCTGCGTGAGCAGCGCAATCAAAGCGGACTGACCTTCGTTGGTCTCGCCGGCTTTGATCAAGGCCCACGCCGCCATGGCGCGGACATCGTGCGATTCGTCGTTCAAGCAGGTCCTCAGCGCTTGAACCGCCAGAGGCCCCAGTTTGTCTTTCATCACGAGGCCGCAGACGCCCCAGTAGCGAATGCCGGAATCGGGATCGCTCAGATAGCTGGTCAGCTTCGCCACGTTGCCGTCGCTTCGTGCCAGAGCCACATCCGCAGCTGCCATGTAGGCGGGCAGAGTGTAGAGCTTGGGATCGCGAACCATCTGATAGATGGTCGTCTTATGCGCGGCAGCTCGCCGAAGCATCTCACTCTCGGGGAGCAAACCAGAGTCGTGGATCTTGAGTTGCCAATCAGCAAGCGCTTTGCGCATGCGCTGCAGGTCGGGCTGATATTCCGCCGCGGTGGAAAGATTCTTCACACAATCCGAATCGCTCTGGCAATCGTACAACTCTTCGGACCAGGGCTTGGTTTTGAAAAACAGCCCGGTGATGTCGTCGGCTTTGCCGGCCTTGAAAAAATCCTCCCAAGCCTGCATGGCGGCCATTTCCCATAGATAGTTCAGGCGCTGGCCCCATTTCACATAGGGCTGGTAGTTTTTGATGTAGATGAAACGCTTGTCGCGCACCACGCGCTCTTCGTCGTACCGCTCGTCCATTCGGCCGCGATAAGAAAACGTGTACTGTGGCTCGGGCTCGGTTTTGGGGCCAAGGAAATTGCTTCCCTGCATGATCGCTGGCACCGGGACTTGGGCAATGCTCAACCACGTTTTGGGCATGTCCACGAAGCTGACCATCCGCTCGATTGCCATGCCCGGCATTGGCGCGGGCCAGAGGGCTTTGAATTTCTCGGGGATTCGGATGATCAAAGGAGAGTGAAGGCCGCCTTCGTAGGTGTAATGCTTGCTGCGGGGCATGACGCCGCCGTGATCGGTGCAGAAGATCACAATGGTGTCATCCTCGAGGCCGGCCTTCTTCAGCTCCGCCAGGGCCAGGCCGACGCGTTTGTCCATGTTTTCGACGGCGTCCTCGTAGAGCGCATAGTTCTTGCGTATGGCGGGAAGATCCGGGTGATATTTTTCGAGCACCACTTTCGACGGATCATGGCGGGTGTTCTCAACGGAGCCAAACGCGCGGCTTTCATGACTTTCCATGTAATTGATGACGCAAAAGAACGGCTGGCCCGGCTTGCGCCGCGTCCAGCCGTATTCCACATTGCTGTCCCAGCAAGCTGTGTCGGGACGCCCGCCGATGTTGTAATCGGTCTTGGTGTGATTGCTGCAGTAGTAGCCTGCCTGCCGCAGGTAGTCGGGGTAATACTGAATCTGGTCGTGCGGAATCTCGTAGCGGCTGCGCATGTTGTAAGTGCCGGTGGAAAGCGAGAAGACCCCGGTGATCCAACTGCTTCGCGAAACCGCACAAACCGGCGCGACTGAGAAGGCGTTGACGTAGCGGAAACCCTGGTTGGCGAGCTGGTCGATGTGGGGCGTCGTGGCTTGCGTGCTGCCGTAGCAGCCGAACCATTTAACATTCGCGTCTTCCCCCACGAGCCACAGAATGTTGGGTCGCGGTTCGTCGGCACGCAGCACGGCCACCGATCCGAGCAGAAGCATGAGCGGGAGAAGAATCAGGTGTTTCATCGAGCGTTCTCCTTCCTCCTAATCTTTTCACGGGAATCACGAACGGCGATCGCCGGCGCGGAACGAATCGGGTTCGTCGATCCCGTCACGGGAAGATAAACGTACTTCTCCCGTACGTCTCCCCCTTTTCCGATCCAACAAGCCCGCGACCGCCGCGCGGGGCGGTCCACCGTTCTCACGCTGTAAGCGTCATATTGTAAAGCGTGTTTCCGCTCACCCTTACCACCTTTACAAAGAACGTCCCGCCGATCAGCGGGCGGAAGTCGATCGACTCGTTGGTGGTGCCGCTGTGGGAACTGGAGGCCAGAGTGTTGCCGCCTTCGTCGAGGAGCAGGAGGTCGGCGTTGGCGCCCAGGCCCGTAAGAGTGATCTTGAAATCCAGTACGGGGAAGACGCCCAGCGCCGAGAACTTGTACAGGTCGCTCGTGTCGTCGCTGCCGACGTAGCCGACGAACTTGACGCCGTTAAACGGGGACGAGCCGATATCGCGCGCGGTGGCGCGGCTGTTGCCCGCGCTGTCGACCGGGAGGGTCTGGATCGTGAAGCTATAGGTGAAGCCAGGGACGTTGGCCTTGGGCTTCACGCGCAGGAAGAGCGTGCCGGGGACGAAGTTGGCGGAGGGATTGGTGAATGCCGTCTCCTCGCCGGAGTCGATGACGCCGTTGCCATTTTTGTCGCGGATCAAGTTGATGTCGGCGTTGGCGACAAAACCCCTGAAGAGCAGGGCGCCGTGGGTGAGATTGATCTTGTAGATATCGCTGCTGTCGGAGCCGCCGACCCATTCGTTACTTACGGTGACTTTGGTGGTTTCGCCAAAGTCGCCCAGGTTTCTGGCGGTGGCGAGTGTTTCGCCCGGCGTGTCGGGGCCCTGCACGCTGGAAAACTTAATCGTGTAATTGGTCTCCCCCAGCACCGGCTTGACGCGCACGAAATAGGTGCCGGGCAGCAGGGTCTTGGTGAGCGTTTCGTTAGCCGAGCCGGCAGTCGAGGCGGTCTGCAAGACAGTCGTCCCATCCGCTGCAAACAATTGCAAATCAGCGTCTGCCTGAATTGCGCTGTTGAGGCCCGTTAGCTTGGCGGTAATCGTGCGGAAATCATTGAGCACGATCTTGTAGAAGTCGTCGGTATCGATCCCCCCGATGCGGTCGTTGAAGGTCTTGGCCGTGGCGCCGAGAGTTCCGATGTCGCGTGCCGCGCCGGGCGTTTCCCCGGCGCCGTCGGTCTGGGTGACCTGGAGATCGAGCAGATAATTGGTGCTGCCGTTGCGCGCGACGACCTTGGCGAAGTAGTCGCCGGCCAGCAGAGCGCCATCGATCACTTCATCGCTGGTGCCGCCGATGGGCGAGCTAAGCACCACCTGCTCGACAAGCCCCTGTCCACCCTGAACCAGCTTGATGATCTGCAAATCGGCGTCATCAGTAAGCCCGCGCAAGTCGGCGTGGAGCACGCTGAGTTTTGTCAGACTGAAGGCATAAAAGTCCGCGTCATCAAGACCTTTGCTGACGAATTCGCTGAACGCATGCGGAGCGGTATCGAGCGGGCCAAGGGCGTGCGGGTCGGTGCTCGAATCTCCACCCGTATCATCCGGCTTCACGGCGCCGGAGGTGGCTATGGAAAGATTGTACCCGGTGGCAATGGTGCTGGTCGCAAATATCTTGACAAAGTACGTTCCGGGCGACAGTGCCACTGAGCGCGTGACTCCTGCCGCGGGAGTGGAGCTGGTTTGCGAGGAAAGCAGCTCGCCGGGGTCGATCGCATTGGGGTTGATCGTGTCACGGAAGATGGCAAGTCCGGCGTTCTGGCTCAAGCCGGACAACTGCATCGATACTTGCGTCGTCGCAGTCAGCGGAAGCTTGAAGAAGTCGGCGCTGTCGCTGGTGTTGACGACACTGTCGCTGAAGACGGTATTCAGCGGTACGCCGACGTCGCGCGCGGTAGTAAAGTCACTTCCGCCGACATCATTTTGGCGAGAGATCGTGAGGGTGTAGTTGGAATCGGTGCTCTGCCGGAAAACGCCCAGGAAATACGTACCGGCCGCAAGATTCGAGACTGCCACCGCCGGGTTTAGCGCGATAGGGTTTTGGATTACCTCCGGCGATCCGGGGTTTCGGTTGATTGTGCCGCTGTGGTCCACATCCTGGCTCAGCTCCAGCTTCAGGTTGGCGGTGCTGTTGGTAATGAAGCTTTTGAAAAACCCGCCGGTGTGGACGACGCGGTAGAAATCGATCGTGTCGCCGCCGTTGACGACATCCGAGCGGGAAATCGCGCCGGTGAGCGTGCCAAGGTCGTTGGCGGTTGCAATGGTGTTGTCAGATAAATAAGTTCGCGATTCCAGAGACTCCACGACACCGCGCGCGGACGACGCGAGGCGTTGCCTTGAAAGGACTTGCATTTTTTTCTCCTGGCCCGAAAAGAGATGAAACAACTAAACGCCACTGCTGAGCGTTCTAGGATAGCGGATGCGCGACGAGTGTGACAAGACGAATCTCTGTTATTTGAGGGCAAATTGTTGCCATTTGCAGGGTCAACTTTAGGCAAAAAAGAGGTGGCAAAACGGGAGACGGACATCTAGTGTGCACCCCAATAAATGTGCCTATCCCGTACCTACCCCTTTTCCGCGTCCGTCGAAGTCAAGCGATGCCCGCGCGACTTTTGCCACGGGCTGCGAGGGCCGCCACGGTCGCGCCGCCGGCATTTACAAATGTTACAACGGCGCCTGAGTCACAGCGCCGACGCTCATCGCGCAACCAATGACGATAAGCAAACTTATGTCACGAACGCGCGTGTTACACCTCGGAAGGGTGTAACACCCTCCGATCCGCGCGTCCACAGCGTCTCAATGGACACGCCTCGCCCTCCTCCCCTCAGGGTTGGCCCGATTTCGCATCGATTCAGTCGGCAGCAATGCCTGTTTCCGCTGCTTGAGCAAATTGCGAAAACGGTGCAAATGGTGCATCGACATTTATCAATATGAATTCATAAAGATATTTAGATTAACATGTTACGCACAACACAATCGGCTCCGAATCTTGCACCATTTTTCCTATTTTAACAGGCGTGGTGCGGCCGCGCGCGTGCGCCGGATCGATGCTTCAACAGATTAAACGTCGAACGTCCAACTTCGATCTTCGAACGCCGGGGGGGGCGGAAAAAGGGATGAGTACATTTTCGGCGTTCTTTTCGACAAAAAAACCATGTAAAGGTTCGCGTCACCTTTAATTGGGGGCGAGCATTGGCTCGGAATAGTGGCGGCGACGAGCCGGCGTTCCCAGACGTGTCGCAACTACTCAAACAGATTGTCACTATCGCCGGGCGCTGCCGGCGGCGGCTTGTACACGATCCCCAAATGATCAAACGCCAGCTTCGTCGCGCGGCGGCCTTGCCGCGTTCTTGTGACAAATGCGGTCTGCAACAGGAATGGCTCGATCACGTCTTCCAGCGTGTCGCGCTCTTCCCCCATCGTGGCGGCGATCGCATCCACGCCGGCGGGGCCGCCTTCGTAGACTTCGATCAGCGTGCGGAGAAACTCGCGATCCTGCTCGTCCAATCCCTGCGCGTCGATGCCGGCCAGCTCAAGAGCCGCTCGGGTGATCGGAAGCGTGACCTTTCCCTTTCCTTCGACAGCCGCGAAATCGCGGACCCGCCGCAGCAGGCGATTGGCGACGCGCGGCGTGCCTCGGCTTCGCCGCGCTAATTCCCACAATGCTTCGTCGTCGCATTCGAGCTTCAGTAGCCGTGCGTTGGCGCGGAGGATTTCGTGCAGCGCCTCGGGCGCATAAAAATCGATATGCTCGGAGATGCCAAACCGCCCGCGCATCGGGCCGGTGAGCAAGCCAAGCCGCGTCGTCGCGCCGATCAGCGTGAAAGGTTGCACGGGGATCGTCACCGTGCGCGCGTGCGCGCCTTGATCGAGCGTGACATCGACTTTGAAATCCTCCATCGCCGGATAGAGATATTCCTCGACGATCGCCGGCAGTCGGTGAATCTCATCGATGAACAGCACATCGCCGGAATTGAGCTTGGTGAGAATGCCCACGAGATCGGCCCCCTTCGTGAGTGCCGGCCCGTTGGTTACATGCACCTGCGCCCCCATCTCGTTGGCGATCACATGCGCAAGCGTGGTCTTCCCCAACCCTGGCGGCCCATGCAGCAGCGTATGATCGACCGGCTCCTTGCGAGCCCGAGCCGCCTCCACGGCGATCCGCAATTTCCGAATCAACGACTGCTGGCCGATGTATTGAGCGAATTTCGTCGGCCGCAGCGCGTAGTTGAGCCGCTCTTCCTCTTCGCCGGCGGAGCCAGGACCAACGATGCGATCGCGCGCCATGGCGATAGTTGTAGCGATGCCGCGCCGCTCTACAAGTGACTGTCCTAACAATCACCAATCTTAGGCGCGGATTTTCTCCCTCTCCCCACCGGGGTCATGATAAACCTGTTGCATTCCCCCACAAATCGAGCGCGACTTAATCATGCGGAAGCAGTCGCACGCCCATTCTGTGTTGCCAGATAGTCCAGGAACAGAAGAATCCCAAACAGCAGCGCGATTCGGCCGTGTACGGTGTCACGCACCCGCAACTTTTGGGCCGGGATTTGGCGTTCGCACGACGTCGGCCCTTCGATACGATCGCCGCGGCTCGCATGGGTAATCTAACGAGACGGCCATGTCATCTCTACTGCGACGTTTGTCAACGATTTTTTCAAATTCTGCGGTGTCGCATCCTCGGCCCCAAGCATGCCAAATGGAACAGCTGGAAGGCCGCAGGATGTTGTCGGTCGGTCCGCAGCCCCTGCCGCGCGCGGCCGACGCTGTCCCGCTTCCCCGCTACGATCACGTTGTGATCGTTGTCGAGGAAAATCATTCGTACGACCAGATTCTGGGGACGCCGGCCGATCCACCGTTGGGATTTTCGTCCTTGCTGTGGCCGTATCTTTTGAATCAGCCGCTGCCGCAGCTTCACGATGATTACATTCGATCTCTTGCCGCGGCAGGCGCGTCATTTACGAACAGTCATGCACTCACGCATCCCAGCCAGCCGAATTATCTGGATCTGTTTTCCGGATCAGATCAAGGCGTGACCAGCGATGCGACGCCGAGGCAAACATTTGCCGGTCCGGATCTGGGTGGCGAGCTGCTGGCGGCAGGATTGAGCTTCGCCGGGTTCTCGGAATCATTGCCGCGCGTCGGCTGGAATGGAGGGGATCGTAAATACTACGTACGGCATCATTCGCCGTGGGTGAATTTCTCGGACGTACCGCTGTCCGACAACCTGCCGTTCGCAAAGTTTCCGCGCGATTACACCCAGCTTCCCACGGTTTCGTTCGTGATCCCCAACCTCATCCATGACATGCACAGCGACACGATCCAGATGGGCGATCGATGGGTGAAGAAACACATGAACCGGTATGCCCGATGGGCCCGCAAACACAACAGCCTGCTGATCGTCACCTGGGACGAAAGTGCCGGATCAGCCGGCAGGACAAACCAGATCCCCACGATTTTCTACGGCGCACACATTCAACGCGGGCAATATTCACAGCAGATCAATCACTTCAATGTGCTTCGCACGATCGAAGATATGTATAGCCTGGCGCCAACCGGCGCCGCCGCCAGCGCCACGCCGATTTCGGGCGTGTTTGGAGGATGAGCGCTTGCGCGAATGAAAAATTAAAAATGAAAAATTAAAAACGCAATCGATTACGGCCGAAGCATCCGCCGCATTGCCTTCCATTTTTCATTTTACATTTTACATTTTTCATTGCGCGGCACTGCTGTAGTTTTTTGCAAAATAATAGACGGTTAGCCCGATCCCGATGACCAAAATCACCGCCCGCAGATGATCCGGCTTGACTCGCCGTGCGACCACCATGCCCAGGAAGCCGCCGATGGTTGATGCGATCGCCATCGGCAGAACGTATTTCCAATCCACTTGACGGCTGAAAAAGAAAAGGATGGCGGCGACGCCGTTGATGATGGTGGCGAGCAGCACTTTCAGCGCGTTCATTTGATGGATGTCATCGAGCCCGGCGAACGCGAGGCCGGCGAGCATTAAGACGCCAATGCCGGCGCCGAAATATCCGCCGTAGATCGCGATGATGAACTGGATGCATCCGACGATGATCGTCCAGCCGATCGTTCGATTCCCGTGCTGTCGGCCGGCCCAGCGCGAGATCGGCTTGCTGAAGCCGAAGATGACCGTCGCGAAAGCCAGCAGCCAGGGAATCGCCAGCTCGAACGACTTTTTGCTGCCGACCATCAGCAGGATCGATCCGAGGATTCCGCCGACGAGGCTGATCGCGCTGAAGGCGGCGAGCATGCCGCGCGGGATGCGGGAGAAGTCTTTCCACGCCGCCACCACTGATGCCGCCGACCCGGGCCACAGGCCGTCGGTGCTGGTCATGTTGGCAACTTTCTGATCGAGGCCGGCGAAGTTGGTCAGGGCCGGGAACATCAGAAATGTTCCGCCCCCGGCGATGGCGTTGATCATCCCCGCCACAAAAGCGGCCAAAATCACGAGCAGTTGTTGGAGCATCGAGAATTTCCCCGCGGATAGCCCTTTGCGCGGCTGCCAATGATTACTGGGTCAGTTTGAATTCCTTGTCGGGTGCCACAGGTCGCGGTACTCCGGGCCCGCTTACTTCGTGGAGTACCGCCGCGTGCGTCGCGGGAGAGCCGCGCACGAAGTGTACTCACGGAGTAAGCGGGGAACGACCAGCGAACGAGATACCCGCTTACTTCGCGGAGTACCGCTGCGTGCGCGGCTCTTGGGAGTGTTTGGAAACGGCGCTCCCGCGCCGCGCGATCAGGCACACCTCCGCGAGTACGCCGACCTGTGGCACCAAGCTGGCCAGTAAGGGTTCGCCGCATGTCGCAAATTCACAGTTTATTTGCGCAATTGTTCACATGCCGGAATTGGCCAACTCGTATAATGCAAATCGCGCATCAGGGTGGCTGACGGAAGCCGGCCCTCCGGATGCCACAGTTTTCAACACCCTAGCGCCGGGAGTTCCGGCGTAGCCTCGTGCCGCGGGCGGCACGAGGCATTTTTTTGCCCTTGTAATCTCAAATCTGAAATCTCAGATTTTGGATCTCAAATATCAAAATACATGCAGAACTCATACGGATGCGGCCGCATCCGAATCGCATCAACCTCATTCTCACGCTTGTATTTGATCCAGTAGTGAATCACGTCGGCGGTAAATACATCGCCCTCAAGCAGAAAATCGTGATCGGTTTCCAGGCCATCGAGTGCCTCTTCCAGCGATCCCGGTGCTGATCGGATCTTCTCGTATTCATCGGGGCTCAGGTGGTACATGTCCTTGTCGAGCGGATCGCCCGGATGCAGCTTGCGCTGGATGCCGTCGATTGCCGCCATCGCGATGGCGCTGAACGCGAGATACGGATTGCAGGAGCTGTCCGGGCAGCGGAATTCCAGCCGCTTGGTCTGCGGCCGCTCGCTGTACATCGGAATTCGAATGGCGGCGGATCTATTGCGACTGGAGTAAACCAGATTAACCGGCGCTTCGTACCCCGGCACCAGCCGCTTGTAGCTGTTGGTGGTCGGGTTGCACAGCGCGCACAACGCGCGGGCATGCTTGAGAATCCCGCCAATCGCGTAAAGGCCGGTGTCACTCAGCCCCGCGTATTTGTTGCCAGCAAACAGCGGCTTGGTCCCCTTCCAGAATGAAAAGTGCACGTGCATCCCAGAGCCGTTGTCCTGGAAGAGCGGCTTGGGCATGAATGTGACGACCTTGCCATGACGTGCCGCGACGTTTTTGGCGACATACTTGTACATCATCACGCTGTCGGCCATCGTCACCAGGGGCTGGTAACGCATATCGATCTCGCACTGCCCGCCGGTCGCAACTTCGTGATGATGCGCCTCGACGGGAATCCCCAGCTCGATGAGCGTCGCCACCATCTCGCTGCGGATGTTCTGCATCGTGTCCATCGGCGGCGTGGGGAAGTAGCCTTCCTTGAGGCGGATCTTGTAGCCGAGATTGCTCTCGCTCTCGTCGCCGCGCCCCCAGATTCCCTCGCGACTGCCGACGTAGTGCTTGGAGAAATTGATCCCCTGATCGTAAAACGCATGATCGAAGATGAAGAATTCCAGCTCCGGCCCGAAGTAAGCGGTATCGGCGATCTTCGTCTTCTTCAGATATTCAGTCGTCTTTCGCGCGATGGATCGCGGGTCGCGGCTATATTCCTTCTTGGTGATCGGATCCCGCACATCGCAAATAATCGACAGCGTCTCATGCTGCATGAACGGATCGATCTTTGCGGTGTCGGCAACGGGAACGAGCAGCATGTCTGATTCGTTGATCGCCTGCCATCCGCGGATGGAGGAGCCGTCGAAGCCGAAGCCGTGCGAGAAGCTGTCGAGCGTAAGCTCGCTGATAGGGCAGGTGGTATGCTGCCAAAGCCCGGGAAAATCCATAAATCGCAGGTCAATGAACTGCACCTGCTTCTGCTCGCACATCTTCAAAACATCACGTGGGGTCATGGCCGGCAATCTCCACAAGGCGCGGTGGGGGTATGCTAGCGGGAACGATGGAGAGGGGCCAGTGGGTGAATGTGGATGAATATGAGGTGTGAGTGTGAGCAGTCGGGAGTCAGGAGCCGCCGGGAAAGGAGTCAGGAGACAGGAGCCAGGAGGAAGAATGGCCTATTAGCGGAATGATGGCGGTGCTCGATGCATCCCTCCTGGCTACTGGCTCCTGACTCCTGGCTCCCGTTTCCGGACTCCCGTTTCCGGACTCCTGGCTCCTTTTTCCGGAATCCCTTACCCTTCCCCCATGCCCCTGCTCGGCCACGGGATCGACATCGTCGAGACTTCGCGCATTCGCAAGCTTGTCGAAGAGCACGGCGATCATTTTCTCGATCGCGTTTTTACGCCGCTGGAACAGCGGTATTGTGCCGCCAACTCCAAGCGATATTTCGAGCATCTTGCCGGACGCTTCGCGGCGAAGGAAGCCGTCCTCAAAGTGCTCGGCACCGGCTGGCGCGGGGGCATCGCCTGGACCGACATCGAAATCCGCCCAGAACCCAGCGGACAACCCAAAGTCACCCTCTCCGGAGAAACCCAGCGAATCGCCGCGGAGCTGGGCATCACCCAGTGGCACATCAGCATCAGCCATATAGAAACGCACGCGACGGCCAGTGCGATTGGGACGAATGATTGACATGACCCATCACATCAAAATCCTCGACGTCGTAGCGCTGAGCCGCCCGCTGGAAAAACAAGGCTTGGATCGTGGCCTGGTCGGGACGGTCGTAGAACAACTTGCCGACCATGTGTTTGAAGTCGAATTTTCCGATGAAGATGGACGAACATACGCAACGGCGGCAGTTCCAGCCGATCAACTGATTGTGCTTCGTTACAAGCCCGTCCAAGCAGCCTGACCTACCGAAATCAAAGCGCCGAAAGAAGACCATGAGGGGAGTTGTGCGCTCCATCGCTCACACTTGCACCCCATCGCCATCTTCATTCTAATATTCATTAGATTGTTAGACAGACACCGGCAAGCTTTACTTGGCCCCGAGCTCAATTCGGCAGCAGCCGAATTCGAGCACATTCAGCGGATGCTTGGCATCGCTGGCAAGAAGTTGCGGAGAGAGTGAGTAGACGACGAACCGCCCCTTTTTTGCACTGGACGCCACGCCGGCGATGCGGAGCTGCTTGAGATGGTGTGAAACGTTGCCGACCTGCGCGTCGAGCTTGCGGCAGATTTGGCCGACGGTTTTGGGGCCGCTTTGCAGGCACTGAACGATCTTCAGCCGCTCCGGGTCGGCCAAGGCCCGCAGGTATTTGGAGCATTCGGATGAATTGAGCTTGTCGCGCATCGGACGCTCCGTCGTCGGGCTGGCCATTCCGGGCAGCACTGATTGGCCGCGCATGAGACTACTACGAATCCGCCGCGAAGGGAATCTTCGATGATCTGGTTGCTTTTGTGCTTTGTCGCGCTGCTGGCCTACGCCAACGGCTCCAACGACAACTCCAAGGGCGTGGCGACGCTGGTCGGCTACGGCGCGGCGACGCCACGTAAAGCGCTGCTCTATGCCACGCTCGCGACGGCGATCGGCGGCGGGCTCTCGTTCTGGTTTTCCGGCGGCCTGCTCAAGAGCTTCAGCACGGGCCTGTTCGCCAAGGGCACGACGCTCGATATGGCGTTCTTTGCGTCGGTGCTGATCGGCGCATTTGGCTGGGTAATCTTCGCGACGTTGACCGGCTTACCAGTCTCGACGACGCACGCCATCACCGGCGCGCTGATCGGTGCGGGGCTGATGGCCAAGGCGCAAATCCTGTGGGCATTCCTCGGCAAGGGATTTGTCCGGCCGCTGGTGCTAAGCCCGATCGTCTCGCTGGCGGCGGTTTACCTGCTCGCGTGGCCAGTAGTCTGGATCGTCAAAAGAATCTCGACTCGGCAGAAAATCGAAGTCGAAAATGTCATCGCAATCAGCGCGCAAGTGCCAGGTGGCTCCGCGCAAGTCATCGAGTACGAATCGACACAGCGCCTCGTGACCACGTCCCCCGCGGCCAACGCCCTCCATTGGCTCAGCGGCGGCTTCATCAGCTTCGCGCGCGGATGGAACGACACGCCCAAGATTGCCGCCCTGGCACTGGTCGCGCTGCCGAATCGTTCGTCAATCGGATTCGTCATCGTAACGATCGCGATGGCCGCAGGCGGTTTGATCTCGGGCACAAAGGTGCTCCAAACACTCGCCCGCAAGCTCACTCCCCTGCCGCTCCCGGAATCGCTGACTGCAAGTCTTACGACGGCGACGCTTGTGTGCCTCGCCTCATGGAACGGACTGCCGGTTTCCACGACGCACGTTTCGACCGGTGCGATTATCGGCGCGGGGTTGAAGAATGATCCGGGCTCGGTGAAGTGGAAGAAGGTGACGGAGATCGTCCTGTCGTGGGTGATCACGCTTCCGGCGGCAGGACTTCTGGCCGCTGGCGCGAGGCTGATCTTGCGATGATTCTGTGAGCGTTTGAAACACAAACGCCACGGGTATGTTGTCGCAAGCCCATGCCACCCAATCTGATGCCTGGGTGCCATGTCCCACGCTTGCGTGGGCATGTCCTTCTTCTGGTCGTGTTCCACCCTGTCCAGAAGCCCCAAACACATGATCACGCAAGCGTGAGGCATGGCACCCAGGGCACAGATGCGCAATTACATGGGAAACTTAACAACCCCGCTTCATCCAATACTCCGCGCCACGCGATCTTTGAACTCGGCGGCGCGTATTTTTCCACTAGCGGCGGCGTCGATCTCGGACTTTCTTGCCTTGAGCGTCAGGCGCACCGGCGAGCCGGTGTCATCGGGGCCGGCGATCGTGACAATTACATAATCGCCATCAGCGAGGTGACGGATGTTGGCGGCTTCCATCATTGCTTTCACCAGGTTGTCGATCAGCGCATCGATTTTTGCCTGATTGAATTTTTCCTGCGGGCTGGAGCTGGCGCTGAAGGAGACGCCGCCGCCTTCGCCGACATGCACTTCATTCTTGGCGCGCTCCCAGATGGAGCTTGGATTGGCGGGCCGATCATCCTGCCCGCGCGCTGGGCCGACGCCCGCGAGCGGCATCATGATCGTGTAGCCGAAGACGACGCCGCAACCTTCGATATACATCGGCGGCGCTGTCGCGACGCTCATCAGGCGGATGCCCATCGCCTCGGGGAAAGAGGCGGGATTCGTCGATTGGAGCTGATCGCGCAGCAGGCGATCCATGATGTTCAGATCGTCCTTCCACTCGTTGCGCGTTCGGGAATCCATCGTTTGGGTGACGACGATGGCGGGCCGATCGGCGGCGTTCATGCGGAAGCTGCTGCCTGCGGCGCCGCCGTTGCCGCTACGGGCGCCGCCGCCGCCAAACCCCCCACCTCCGCCGGCGCCAAAGCCCCCGCCGCCGCGTGCACCGCCACCGCCACCAAAGCCAGCGCCGCCGCGGCCACCGCCTTCGCCGCCGAATTGGCCAAAGCCACCGCGCGCCCCGCCGGATTGGACGGATCCTGAACCGCCCGATCCGCTTGATGAGCCATTCCCTGCGCCGGGTTTCCCGGTCGGATCAGCACCGGGGTCTTGTACTTGCGCGATCGCGCAGGGTGCGAGGGACATCGTCAACAACGCTGCCAACGCTTTTGATCGTAACGCTTTCATCGTTTCTCCTTCTGAAATAAATCGTGGCCATGGCGGCTCGCCCGCGGCCGGCGGATCGCCGCCAGCAGCGAAATCACGGGCGAGTCGCGGCTCGACTGAGCTCGCCGAAGTCCCGTGCCACGCGTGCCACGTTAGTGATTGGTCTGAGGCCCCTTTGCATCAACCGATTCGACGCCGGTCAAACGATCGAACTCCTCCTGCGTACGCATCGCGACGGTTTCAACATCCTTGCGCAGGCCCGAGTAATCCGCGACCTGGCGAATCTCGAGCTGGCCGATCAGGCGGGCGGTCTGCTGCTGATATTCCTGCTCGCGTGCCGCCTGATCGATCGTGAACTTTGCCAGCTCCGCGCGAAGCTCATTGCGAAATTGCGTCTGTAATTCCGAAGTGACCTGCCCGCGCAGGCGCGATTCAGATGGAGCAGTCACACGTGCCAGGCCATATCCAAGGCCCACCAGCAATACGGCGGCAATCACGCCTCGCAGCAATGCCGCGCCGGCAAAAGTCATTCGTGGGTCAGCGATTGTCGCATCGCCGGCCTGTAGTTGCCGACGAATGCCGCCCCATGAGGCGAGCGTCGCCTGGCATTCGGCGCACGATTCAACGTGATCTTCGAGCGTGGCCTTGCGATCCGCATCAAGCTCGTCGTAAATAAATTCGATCAATTCTTCGCGGGTGGGATGTGTCATATGACGATCCTTTGCGTGTCAGATTCAGCGGCGCGGGCTGCCGGCTCGTCGCATTCATCGCGCAACGGAGCAAGCATTCGCCCAAGCTCCACCAGCGCATCAGCCATGCGCGACTTGGCGGTTCCTTCCGGTATCTCCAGCACCTGCGCGATCTCGCGGAATTTGAGGCCCTGGAATTCGCGAAGCACGACGACCGCCCGCTGAGTTTCCGGGAGCGCCGCCAACGCTTGCTGAACCATGCCGGCTCGTTCGCCTTCGGAAGCTTGTTGGTGCGGCGTTGAGTCTCGACCGCTTTGATCTGCCGTCGGAGCTGCCGCGATCTGAAGCTGGAACTTCTCGGCAAGCCGCCGCCGTCGTCCTTCTTCCAGACAAAGATTGATGGCGATTCGCCAGACCCACGTCGAAAACTTGCGGCCATTCTCAAAGCTGCTTCGCCTCGCAAAGACGCGTGCGAATGTTTCCTGTGCCAGGTCCTCAGCACGATGGGCATCGCCGGTCATCCGCATGCACAGCCGCCGGATCGGCATTTCCCAGCGGCTGACAAGCAGCGCAAAGGCGGCGGAGTTGCCGTCCGCTCGCCCATCCTCCATCGCCTGCTCGTCAGAGATCGAGCCTGGCGCGATCAGCCTTGCCAGCCACTTCATGCGATTGCTTCCCGTCGTCGCGATCGTTGTACAGAAGGTGATATGCGCGAGAGGCGGGTTTGGATGGGAAAATCGCCAGAAGGTCGTGCCGGCTGCACCGCGAGCCGATTAGAGACCGGGCGAGCTCTCCCTCT
>DATBDZ010000260.1:0-17086 GCA_036276235.1 Humisphaera sp.
AGTTTGGGTGCAACAGGTCGGCGTACTCGCAGACCTGTGCGTATGGTGCACCGCAAACGCACAGGTCTCGGAGTACCGCGACCTGTGGCACCCAACTGCGGATTCAAACTGACCCACCACTGACTTGAAGGTTGGCCCGCAGTCTTAATCCTGAACCCTGAACCCTGAACCCCGAACCCTGAACCCTCCTCCGGCCCGCACATTGCCAATCCCTCGTGCATCCGATAAACCTGCGCTCTGCCCTTAGGAGGTCGAATGGATAAGTCCGCTCTGCAATCGAAGCTCAAATCTGCCGGTCAGGAACAAGTGTTGCGTTTTTATGATCAGTTGGACGCCGCCGGACGGGCAAAACTTGAGAAGCAACTGGCGTCGCAACATCTGGATACGCTTAAGCAGTTGGCCAAAGAGTACGTCACCCATAAGCCGCAGATTCCTTTGCCCAAAGAGATCCGCCCGGTGAAGGCGTATCCGCGCGTGCCCGATGCGAAGCAACGAGCGTTATACGACCAGGCTCAACAGCGAGGGCGTGAACTTCTCAAAGCAGGAAAGATCGCGGCGTTCCTCGTCGCCGGCGGGCAGGGAACACGCCTCGGCTACGATGGGCCCAAGGGCGAATTCCCGATCACGCCGATCAAAAATAAGCCGCTCTTTCAGGTCTTCGCCGAGCAGTTGCGGGCGTACTCGCGTGATTTTGGCAAGACCATTCCATGGTACATCATGACCAGCGACGTGAACGACGCCGCCACGCGCGACTTCTTTAAGAAGCACAATTTCTTCGGCTGCAACCCGGCCGACGTCTTCTTCTTCGAGCAGGGGATGATGCCCGCCTTCGCGATGGACGGAAAATTGCTGCTGGCCGAGAAGGATTCACTCGCCCTCAGCCCCGACGGTCACGGCGGATCACTTCGCGCGCTGGAGCGCAGCGGCGCCGTCGCCGACATGCGCAAGCGCGCCGTCGAGCATCTCTCCTACTTCCAGGTCGATAACCCCCTCGTCCACTGCATCGATCCACTGTTCCTGGGCCTGCACGAAATCACCGGCTCAGAAATGAGCAGCAAGACAATCCCCAAAGCCGGCCCGCTGGAAAAAGTCGGCAACTTCGTCCTCGGTGACGGCATTCTCCAAGTCATCGAGTACAGCGACTTGCCTGACGAACTCGCCAAGCAAACGAACCCCGATGGCACCCTCCGCTTCAACGCCGGCTCCATCGCAATCCACGCCCTGCGCGTCTCCTTCATAGAACGCCTCAACGCCGGCGGCCAGCTCCAGCTCCCCTGGCACCGCGCAGAAAAGAAGGTCCCATATGTCGATGACAAAGGCCAGCCGGTGAAACCCGACAAGCCTAACGCCATCAAGCTGGAACAATTCGTCTTCGACGCGATCCCGCTGGCCAAAAATGCCATCGTCTACGAAACCGATCGCGCCGAAGAATTCTCACCAGTAAAAAATGCCCAAGGCGACGATTCACCGGCAACCTGCAAGCGCGACCAAATTCGAAGAGCCGCGCGCTGGCTGCGCGAAGCGGGAGTAAACATCCCCGACAAAGATGGCGAGCCGAATGCGGTGTTGGAGATTTCGCCGCTTTACGCGACGACGGCGCAGCAGGTGAAGGAGCGAAATGTGAAAGATCGCTTGCCGATTGTTGCTGCCGGCGCGAGCGTCTATCTCGAATAAACACGGCAGGTCGTGGCACTTCCTCAATGGCCAAACATGACCTGAACATTCCGGACTTTTTGGGTGTTTTTAGCAGCAATGCCAAGCAATGCGCCCATCCATTCGAAGTTGCTCACCGCAGCAGCGCGGAACGTCCTGCGACCGATGGGACTTTTCCAAAAAGGATGGTCGCGCACGTGGTTGGATGACAACGGATGGTGGGTATGTGTTGTGGAGTTCCAACCCAGTTCATGGTTACGTGGCAGCTACTTGAACGTCGGATGCATGTGGCTTTGGATAGAGAAGGACTTCATATCGTTTGACCAGGGACATCGTGTCGAGCAGTTTTCCGGTTTTCAGGATGACAGTCAGTTTGAATCAGTGGCCACGGGGCTGGCTCAGCGAGCAGCCGAGGAGGTGCAACGCTATCGACAGCTATTTACCAGCGTGTCAACCGTAGGCGATTTCTACTTGGGACAACCTGCTGCGAACCCGGGGGATTGGCAAAATTCCCACGCCGCCGTTGCGTGCGCAATCGCGGGCAACGCAACACAGTCGATCCAATTCTTTGACCGGTTTCTTGACTCAACGTGGGACGAGCGCCCGGAATGGCGGATTGCCGCCGAAGCTGACGCTGTGAAGTTGAAGGCGCTCGCGGTGGACACCTCCGCCTTTCGCCAGCGCATCGCAAAGCGCGTGCTGCGTTCGAGAGAATTGCAGAAACTCCCAACTCTAAAGGCCGTCGATTTCGAAGGTCCAGCCCAATCTGTAACGAAATGAGCACGCGTCCTGTGCATCCTTCATTGAAATCGCGTGATCGGATGCGCGACAATCCATCTGATGAGCACAACAGACACGACGCCGAACAGACCGAAGCTCAGGAGAAGCGTTGCTATCGCAATTGGCCCCGGGCCCTTTCTGAGTGGGTATCTCTCGCGTTGGGCAAAGTCCCTGATGGTTAGGATGGATAGACAGCCTGCGCAAGACGCCATCCAAGTGACAATCCCGGTTGCGGCGCCGACCCAGGGATGGTGGCTGTGCCTTGAGCCCGTCAACGCGCCACAAAGGAGAAACGCCAGAAAGGACACGATCGTCATGAGTTCAATGAGGGTCATTTATGGTGTCCCGTACTTTATGCCTTTGCGTGAGTTTCACAGCGGAACCAATATCAAATTACGCGCGATCACTAAAAGATTCTTTTGCCGGAACGCCCGGCAGTGGCGGGGAGTTGGGCGCAGTCCAATTCCAGGGAATAGCCGCTGAGGCCGCAAAGAGCGCGGAGACGTATTCGAAGCTCGAGAGCGTCTCTGCGCCCTCGGCGATCTCCGCGGCGCATCATTTGGGATGATTTGTTAGATGTTGCGCAAACCGTTGAAGAATTTGCGAGACAATAGAATATTGCTGCGGCGAGCAATTTGCGCCAAGGGGCCAAGACGCCAAGATGCCAAGAAGAGGGTCACGGGTCACTGTATTTCCTTGGCATCTTGGCGTCTCGGCCCCTTGGCGCAATGATTCACAGTGTGGGTGTTCATGTGACCTATTCAACTGATTAGAGCGCGACACCGAAGAGGCCGGTTCATCGCATTTAGCGTTGCCCTTCGCGGAGCCGCATAGCGAGCTCTTCACGGTTCTCGGACCACGATTTCACGCCCGATTATAACTCCTTCTCCAATTCCAAAGTCTCAGAACCGGTGCGCTCGATAGACGTATCAGCGCGAGGTTCGTGTAAACCCGCGTGGTCGGGTTGATTCACTCCGGGTGGTTTGCTAACCTTCGTTGGCTTCGGTACGGATGCCGAGCATCGGCCTGTTCACAGGCTAACGACAAGCCTCAGATGGCTTGGCCGCCCGGGAAAGGGAAGTCCCATATGTTGCTGCATCACCTTGTCCGGCAATTGGACGTAGTGCCTGGATCAGGGGTCCCCAATGTCGAAATAACCGGGGTCTGCGAAGATTCGCGACACGTCGCGCCCGGTTCTCTGTTTGTCGCGCGCGCCGGCACCAAAGCCGACGGCAAGCAATACCTCGCCGACGCCAAGGCGCGCGGGGCGGTTGCCGCTATCGTGCAGAGCCAGGTCGGCGGCGCGGGCCTGCCGCAGATCGTGGTGAAAGATCCCGGTATCGCGGCTTCGTATCTCGCCAACGCGTTTTACGATCATCCCGGCCGGCTCGTCCGCACCCTGGCGGTCACGGGCACCAACGGCAAGACGACCACCACATATATCGTCCGGCATCTGCTGGCCAAGCTCGGCTTGCGCTGCGGGTTGATCGGTACGGTGGAGATCGACGATGGCCGCACTCGCCGCGAGGCGAGCATGACCACGCCCGCCGCTTGCGATATTGCGCAGCTTTTGGGCGCGATGCGCGATAAGGGTTGCCGCGCCGCGGTGATGGAAGCCAGCAGCCACGCGCTGGATCAAGGGCGTGTCGCGGGGGTGCCGTTTGTCGGGGCGGCTTTCACCAATCTCACCGGCGACCATCTCGACTATCACAAAACAATGGAGGGCTACGCCGCCGCCAAGGCCCGGCTCTTCACCAATCTCGATCCGACGGCTGTCGCGATCATCAATCAGGATGATGAATATTCGCCGCTCATGATCGAGAATTGCGCCGCGCGGATCATTCGCTTTGGCCTGCGCAAGGGCGCCGACTATCGCGCGAGCGACGTGCACGTCAGCCCGCAAGGCAGCAGCTTCACGATGCATACGCCCGAAGGGCGGCAGGCCGTGCAGATGCAACTGGTGGGCAAACACAATATCGAAAACGTGTTGGCGGCGGCCGCGCTGGTCGGCGAAGTATTTGGCGCTTCGCTTCAACAGCTCGCCAATGGCCTGCGCGATGCCCAGGGCGCGCCGGGCCGGTTGCAGGCGGTGCGATGCGGCCAGCCGTTCGCGGTGCTCGTGGATTATGCACACACCGATGATGCGCTGGAGAACGTTCTCTCGGCACTTCGCCCGCTGACGCGCGGCAATCTCCGCGTCCTCTTCGGATGCGGCGGCGATCGCGACGCCACCAAGCGCCCGCGCATGGCCCGCATCGCCGAGAAATTTGCCGATCGGGTTTATGTCACCAGCGACAACCCGCGGACTGAAGACCCACGATCGATTCTCGAGCAGATCATCGGCGGGTTCTCAATGACCGGCCGCGCCAAGGCGAGCATCGAGATCGATCGCCGCGCCGCGATCGAGCATATCCTCGCCGACGCCGGGCCCGACGATATTGTCCTCCTGGCCGGCAAAGGCCATGAAAATTATCAGATTATCGGAACCGAGAAACGGCATTTTGATGATGTGGAAGAAGCTACAAGATGCTTGCGAGGACGGCAGATCGCTGCGTAAAAATATATGCGACATTACCAATAGATGCCGCGCTTGAACCAAGTCCGAAGCACTAAATCCCGGCCACCGGAGGCCGCGCTGCGAGAAATGCTGCCATGAAACCGCTTACCATTCGCCAGGTCCGACAGGCCGTTACCGGCAAGGCGCTCACGCCCATTCCGGAAGACGCGCCGATGATCACGGCAGTATCGACGGACACGCGGCGGATGGACACCGGCTCGCTCTTCGTCGCCTTGCGCGGCGACAAGCATAACGCCCACGACTATCTCCCCGACGCCGCCGCCTGCGGCGCGGTGGCGGCACTCGTCGAGCATCCGCCGGCTCAAACCCTGCCGAACGTCGCTTTGATTCAGGTCCCCGATACCCGCAAGGCGATGGGCAAGCTTGCGACATACGTTCGCAAGCAATATCGCAGCAAGATCATCGCCGTCGCCGGCAGCAACGGGAAGACCAGCACGAAGCACCTGATCGACGCCGGCGTGCGCCTGCGGCTCAAGGGCTCGATCTCTCCCAAAAGCTTCAATAACGACATCGGCGTGCCGCTGACGATTTTTCCTGCCGACCCCAGTCAGGATTACATCGTCTTGGAGATGGGAACGAATCATCACGGGGAGATCAAAGTGCTCAGCGACATGGCGGTGCCGGATATTGCCGTCATCACCAACTGCGGCGCGGAGCATCTGGAAGGGCTCGACGACCTGATGGGCGTCCGCCGCGAGAACGCGCAGATCATCAGCGGCCTGCGGGCGCGCGGCCTGCTCGTCGTGAACGGCGACGATCCGGAACTCCTCTCGGCAATCGAAGATCACAAGGGCAAGCGCATCACCTTCGGCTTCGGCACGCACAACGATCTGTTTGCCAGCGATATTGAATGTGGATCAAGCGGGACTGAATTCAGCCTGAACGGCAGCCGCACGCGCGTCTTTATCCCGATGCTAGGCCGCCACTCCGCGTGCAACGCGCTGGCGGCGATCGCTGTCGGCCGGCGGCTCGGTGTGCCGCAGGAAGTCATCATCGAAGGGCTTGCCCAATCGGACGGCCCGGAGATGCGTTTGCAACTTTCGACAGCGGGCCCGATCACTGTCATCAACGACGCCTACAACGCGAATCCCAACTCGATGCGTGCAGCGATCGAAACCATCGCCGTCCTTCCGACGCAGGGCCGCCGCATTGCGGTGCTGGGAGATATGCGCGAGTTGGGCAGATCGAGCGAACGCTATCATCGCGAGATCGGCGAGTTTGCCGCGACCGCGGGGAAGCTTGATCTGCTCCTGTGCGTCGGCGAGCAGTCACGATTCCTGGCCGAATCCGCGATGAAGGCCGGCTTTGCCGAGACGTCGATCCGCTGGTTCCGCGACTCGGCCACCGCCGCCGGCGCCGTCCCGCGCGAGCTGAAGACGGGTGACCTTGTGCTGATCAAAGCCTCGCGCGGCATCCGCCTCGAGGCCGTCGCCAACGCCATCGCCGCGCAATACGCCCCGTCGCTGGCGGCGGTACGCGTTGCGTCGTAAAGAAGTTACTGGTTTTTAGTTGCTTAATGCCCGGGCCCGATTCTGAATTTCCCCACAAGGAACCGTCATGCTGAGGTACTCCGAAGCATCTGGCCCATTTCCCCAATCCAGCCAGATGCTTCGGAGTAGCTCAGCATGACGGCGCTCGAGATTGGCGAAGTCTTGCTAGTTGCGCTTGAAGGTGTGCCCACCGCTCGCTCCGACCGCAACTGACAACTGACAACTGGCAACTGACAACTGCTTCCATGTTCTACTGGCTGGTCGATCACTTCCGAAGCTGGCTCGAAGCCCACGATCTGGGATTTCTGCGCGTTTTTCGGTTTGTCACCTTTCAGGTGACCTTCGCGATCATGCTCAGCTTTCTGATCGTGATCCTGCTGGGTCCGAAAATTATCGCATGGCTGCGCCGTCAAAAGATCAGCGATCAGGCGAAGTTCGATCAGGCGCAGATTGACACGCTGATGAGCGGCAAAAAGGGAACGCCGACCATGGGCGGCGTCCTGATCATCACCTCCATCTTTACCACAACTTTGCTGCTGGCCGATCTGCGGAATTTTTACGTGTTGATGGCGATGCTCTGCCTCGTCGTGCTCGGCGCCGTCGGGGCGACCGATGATTGGCTGAAGCTCACCGCCGGCCGGCGATCGGGAAGCCGCCAGGGTTTGACGAGCCTGGAGAAGCTGCTGTTTCAGGTGGGGCTGGGCGTGCTGCTGGCTTACTTCACCTTCAACTACGCCGGCGGCGACTCGCCGCACTATTTGTATTTTCCATTTTTCAAATCCCTAAAAATCGCGCTGAACCTGGCGGCGTTCATTGCCATCGCGACGATCGTGATGACCGGTTCGAGCAACGCCGTTAATCTCACCGACGGCCTCGATGGTCTGGCGGCAGGTTGCATGGCGATCGTCGGATTCTGCTTCTGCATTCTCTCGCTGATCATCGGCACCAGCGCCTGGGCCGGAGAGTTGCTGCTGACTTATGTGCAAGCCTCCGACCAGATGGCGGTGCTCGCCGGCGCGACCGCCGGCGCGTGCCTGGGTTTCCTTTGGTTCAACTGCAACCCCGCCAGCGTTTTCATGGGCGACACCGGCTCGCTTGCGCTGGGCGGATTGATCGGCTACATCGCCATCGTCATCCGCCAGGAGCTGGTCCTCTTCATCGTCGGCGGAATCTTCGTCGTCGAAGCAGTGTCGGTCATGATGCAGGTCAGCTACTTCAAATACACGAGAAAACGCTTCGGCGAAGGAAGGCGCATCTTTCTGATGTCGCCGCTGCATCATCATTTCCAGCGCAAGGGGTGGACCGAAACGCAAGTCGTCGTGAGGTTCTGGTTGATCAGCGCGATGCTAGCGGCGCTGGCGCTGGCGACGGTGAAGTTGCGATAGGACTCTTGGGTCGGACCCCTTCCAGTGGCATGGCTTTTCAAGCCGTGTGAGCGACGCGATTCGACGGAAAATCTGGCGGCGTTCATAGCGGCTGATCGCAGTTCCACATCGCTAACATGGGTTGAAAACCCATGCTACATTGGTGCCGGGCGCGAAGCGGGCCGGCTATAATTGCGCCGCTATGAGTTCAGCACACTATCACATTTTCAAAACCGCCCTCGGCCCCTGTGGCATCGCCTGGACTCAGCGCGATGCGCGGAGCCGGCCGCTCGTGACGCATTTCCAATTGCCAGAAGCGTCGGCCGGCATGACCGAATCGCGCATTCTCGGCAAATCCGGCGCGAGCAAATCTGATTCGCCGCCGGTGGCGATTGTGGAGATCGTTGAGCGGGTTTGCCGGCATCTTGCGGGGGATATCCAGGATTTCAACGATATCGAGTTGGATCTGGAAGAATCGCCGCCGTTTGCACGGCTGGTTTACAAGGCCGCGCGGAAGATTCCTGTCGGGCAAACGCGCACGTATGGCCAGATCGCCAAGGCGGCGGGGAGTCCAGCCGCGGCGAGAGCGGTGGGGCAGGCGCTGGGGCAGAACCCGATCGCGCTGATCGTCCCGTGCCATCGCGTGCTTGCGGCAGGCGGAAAGACCGGCGGCTTCTCCGCGCATGGCGGATGTGCAACCAAGGCGCGCATGCTCGAACTTGAAGGCGCGAACGTGACGATGTTTGCCTGATTCATCATTTCTTAAATTATCGATTCCGACCGCGCTCGCCGGCTGTTAGTTTTAAAACCATTTTCGCAAGAGACCGTATTTTGCGCGCGCCAGCTAAAGGATCGCTGCTATCATCCTCGCGTAATTGCGTTCCTCTTACCCGAAGGGAAGTTGGCACATGAGTGATTCACTTGAAGTCGGCAAGAAGCTCGTCGGTCTTTGCAAAGAGGGCAAATTTGCTGATGCGATCAACGCGCTCTATCACCCCAAGATCGTCAGCATCGAGCCGCACGCTATCGCGCCGATGCCGGCGAAGATGGAAGGGATCGACGCCATTCGCGGCAAGACCGATTGGTGGGAAAAGAACCACGAAGTCCACAGCCTCAAGGTCGAAGGCCCTTGGCCGCATGGCGATCGCTTCATCGTCCGCTTCGTGATGGATGTCACGCCCAAAGCCGGCCCAATGGCCGGCAAGCGCATGACCATGGACGAAGTCGGCCTCTACACCACCAAGGATGGGAAAGTCGTGCACGAGGAGTTCTTCTATCACGGCGGATAAGCCTCTCCCTCGCCCTTGACTTCGACGAGCTCAGTCGAGTCGAGGGCTGGGGTGAGGGGAGCGATGCGCCGCTCGGCGAAGTACCCCGTCTGGCGCATCGCCCGTCCCCTCACCCTGCCCTCTCCCCTGCGTACAGGGGAGAGGGTTCTAAGGCATCAACGCCGCGCCCCCTTTTTTAGTTCGTAGGGTGTGCTTTAGCGCACACGCGGAAAGCCATCCATGCTCCAACCGCGTGCGCTAAAGCGCACCGTACGAAGCGAAGACCAGACTTTCCGTTGTACCGTCGGCTAGAAAAACCCTTGACAGATGAAGCCGGTCATCGTATTTTCCTCATCGGTTAATTAACCGATTGGTAAATTAATAATGCCGGTCGATACACTGAGTCTGACGTTTTCCGCCCTGGCCGATCCCACGCGGCGAGCGATCCTGGCTCGATTATCGTCGGGTGAGAGCTCCGTGACGGAGCTAGCGAGGCCGTTCGACATCAGCCTCCCGGGAATCTCCAAGCATCTGAAAGTGCTGGAGCACGCCGGTTTGATCGAGCGCGGCCGCGAAGCGCAATGGCGGCCTTGCCGGCTCAAAGCGCAGCCGCTCAAGGGCGTTGCCGAGTGGGTCGAGCATTATCGCCAATTCTGGGAAGGCAGCTTCGATCGATTGGAAGACTACCTGCGCGAATTGCAAAAGAAGGAGAAGAGGCGTGGACACAAAAAGTAATGATCGCACGAGCACGGCCGATCGCGAATTCACGATCACGCGCACGTTCAATGCACCGGCGGCGCTGGTCTTCAAGGCGTGGACCGATCCTAAACATATGGCGCAATGGTGGGGGCCGCACCACTTCACCAATCCCGTCTGCGAGCTTGATGTGAAGCCGGGCGGCAACTGGCGAATCATCATGCGCGCGCCGGATGGCGCGCAGCATCCCGCCAAGGGCGTCTATCGCGAGATCATCCCCAACAAGCGGCTGGTCTTCACCATTGATCATTCCGATCTGCCTGATGAATGGCATGACATCATCAATCCGGATCGCGATAAGTCCAAAGGCCGCCCGAAGCTGGAAGCATTGACGACCGTCACGTTTGACGAATCAAACGGTAAAACGAAACTGACGATTCGGCTCGTCTTCGAGTCGGCAGCCGTGCGCGATCGACTCGTCAAGATCGGCATGAACGACGGCTGGTCGCAGAGCCTCGAGCGGCTCGGAACCGAATTGGGGAACATCAAGGGTTAATCGCCGCCGGCGATTTTTACCTCGGCTTGGGAAGGAGATTTATCGTGCTCACGCCAATTCTGATCGCGGTTGCCGCGATCATTGTGCTGCTGATCATCATCGTGGCGATGCAGCCGGCCGAGTTTCGCATTGAGCGGGCCACGACGATCTCCGCGCCGCCGGCGGCGGTCTTCGCGCAGGTGAATGACTTTCACAACTGGCAGGCCTGGTCGCCCTGGGCAAAGATCGACCCGGCGATGAAGCAGAGCTACGAAGGCGCGCCGGCGGGAACGGGCGCGATCTATTCCTGGGTCGGCAACAAAAAAGTCGGCGAAGGCCGCATGACGATTCTCGATACCCGCCCGGATGAACTGGTGCGCATCAAGCTCGAGTTTCTCAAGCCCTTCAAAGCCACCAACATCGCCGAGTTCACGTTGGCGCCACAGGGAAATCAAACGCTGACGACCTGGATCATGACCGGCCAGAAAAACTTCATGTTCAAGGCGTTCCACATGATGATGAACATGGACAAACTCGTCGGCAAGGATTTCGAGAAGGGGCTGGCGCAGATGAAGGCGATCGCCGAGGGCGCGGCGAAGTAGTCGAGCGATGCGCCAATGTCGACGCACCTGAAGTCGGAGAAGACCATGAACGGAACAAGCAACGGTGCAAAGGCATCGAATACCGCCGATCGCGAAATCGTCGCCACGCGCATCTTCGATGCACCGCGCGAGCTGGTCTTCGACATGTGGACCGACCCAAAGCACATCGCGCGGTGGTGGGGCCCCAGCGGCTTTCGCCTCACGATTCACGAGATGAACGTGAAACCCGGCGGCGAATGGCGCTTCATCATGCACGGCCCCGATGGCCGCGATTATCAGAACAAGAACGTCTATGTCGAAATTATGCGGCCGCAGCGCATCGTCTTCGATCACGTCTCCGGCCCGATTTTTCGCATGACCGCAACATTCGAGGAGCAGGGCAACAAAACCAGGCTCACCGTCCACATGCTCTTCGAAACCGCCGAGCTGCGCGAGAAGACGATTATGGAATTCGGCGCCGTCGAAGGCCTCAACCAGACGCTGGGACGGCTCGGCGAGGAGTTGGCGAAAGCGCGTTAAATAGACGAAGCGCCGCCCCCGTCATGTGTCGATGAAATGAATTAACTTTGCGCAGGAGATAAGCATGGCCTTGGACTACGAAACCCCATCGTCTCGAGTTTCAAAAGCCGCCTCGATCACCGGCTGGATCATCGGCGGTCTGCCGGCCCTGATGATGATCGGCACCGGCACACTCATGTACATCACCAGCCCCGGTAAAATGAAAGAGGGGATGAAGCAATTCGGATATCCCGAAAGTGTCGCGCTCTGGATCGTCGTGGCTGAAGTTGTCTCCGCACTGCTGTACCTGATTCCGCGCACGTCGGTCCTGGGCGCAATCCTGATGACCGGCTACTTCGGCGGCGCCACCGCCACGCACGTGCGCGTCAACGATCCCAAATTCGTCGTACCGATCATCGTCGGCATATTCATCTGGCTCGGCCTTTATCTGCGCGATCGGCGGGTTCGGGCGCTGATTCCGTTGCGGAGTTAGTTGCTCACCTATTGTTGCTTGAACGGTCCTACGCTGCCAAATAAAATGACCGGCAGTCGCGGTAGCGTGAAAGGTACTAATGAAGAGCATCGCTGACGAATTGCCACCCGAAGTTGCCGGCCAAATTCATCCTGATTGGCGCAAGAACGAGGCGGCGTATTGGGCGGTGCGCGACCAACTGCTCAAACAATACCGGGGCCAGTGGATTGGATTCGCAGATGGCTCCGTAGTCGCATCGGGTGCCAGCCCGGTGGAGGTCTTCCACGCGGCTCAGCAATCCGGCTTGCATCCCTTTGTTATCTGCGTCGGAAAAGAAGATGAACCTTCCCGTATTCGACGCTCCGTTTTTCTGGAAAATCTTTACTCGCTAATCTGGGGCGCTCAAGGACGCGCGGGAGTGTTACTAAGATCATGAAGTAGGGCTTGCGTAGTTCACGCCGCTGATTCAGCCCACGGTTTGATCTTGCGCAGGACGTTGCCCAACTTGGCTTGCGCGACTTCGGCGTCATAAGCCGCCTGGGCGCGCAGCCAGTAGCCGTTGGATAGACCGAAGAAGCGGCAGAGTCGTAGGTCTGTGTCCGCCGTGATTGCTCGCTTGCCGGCCACGATTTGTCCGATGCGCTGCGCCGGCACGCCAATTTCCTTTGCGAGGCGATACTGCGAAATTCCCATTGGGACGAGGAATTCCTCCCGTAGCAGTTCGCCGGGCGTCACGGGTTTGGGTGCTTTCATGACGAGGATCGATAGTATTAACGCCGTGCGTGATCATCAGCAAGCTGGCGCGTATTTCCGCTTGAAGGGCAAAGTCGAAATCGATTTGATGTAGACAAAGGAGCGTAACATGAGCCAAATCCGAGTCCTCGTCGGCACGCGCAAAGGCGCGTTCATCCTCACCTCTGACGGCAAACGGCAAAAGTGGGACGTCAGCGGGCCGCACTTCGGCGGGTGGGAGATTTATCACATGAAAGGCTCGCCGGTCGATCCGAGCCGGATTTATTGCTCGCAGTCCAGCAGTTGGTTTGGACAGATCATTCAACGCTCAAACGATGGCGGCAAGACCTGGGAGCAGCCGGGTACGCCGGCGGGCGAGCAGGCCGGCCCGGGCGGCATGCCTAAAGGGGAGAGCAATAAATTTGTTTACGACGGCGTGCCGGGCACGCATCAGTGGTACGACGGAACGGCTCACCCCTGGGAGTTTAAGCGCGTGTGGCATCTGGAGCCGTCGTTGACGGATCCGGACAAGGTTTATGCGGGCGTGGAAGATGCCGCGTTGTTTGAGACGACGGACGGCGCGAAAACTTGGCATGAGCTCTCTGGTCTGCGCGGGCAGGGGAATGAATCCAAGTGGATGCCGGGTGCTGGTGGAATGTGTCTGCACACCATTCTGCTGGACAAGGCCAATCCTGACCGCATTTTCATTGCGATTTCCGCCGCCGGCGCGTTTCGCACGGACGACGGCGGCAAGACCTGGAAGCCGATCACGCGCGGGCTCAGATCTGAATTCATGCCGAATCCCACCGCGGAGATCGGCCATTGCGTGCATCGCATCGCGATGCATCCGTCGCGGCCCAATACGCTTTTCATGCAGAAGCATTGGGATGTCATGCGCACCGACAACGCCGGCGAGCAGTGGCACGAAGTGAGCGGCAATCTGCCGACCGATTTCGGATTCGTCATCGACGTTCACGCCCATGAGCCCGAGACGATCTACGTCGTGCCGATCAAGAGCGATGGCGAGCATTATCCGCCGGAAGGAAAGCTGCGGGTTTATCGCAGCCGCTCGGGGGGAAATGAATGGGAGCCGCTGACCAAGGGTCTGCCGCAAAAGGATTGTTACGTAAACATCCTGCGCGACGCAATGGCGGTGGATTCGATGGACCCGTGCGGCATCTATTTCGGAACCACCGGCGGCCAGGTGTATGGCTCCGCCGATGGTGGCGACAACTGGGCGCCGATCGTCCGGGATTTGCCGGCCGTGGTGGCGGTGGAAGTGCAGACACTGCCATGATCCGCGTCATTCTTCCTGCTCATCTTCGCACTCTCGCCAACATCGATCGCGAGGTCCAAGTCGCCGTCGAGGGAACGGTTTCGATCTCCACCGTCCTCGACGCGCTCGAGGCTCGCTATCCGATGCTGTGTGGCACGCTGCGCGATCATGTCACGCACAAACGCCGACCGCTCGTGCGGTTCTTCGCGTGCGAGGAGGATCTCTCGCATCAGTCGACGGATTTGCCATTGCCCGACAAGGTTGCCGATGGAAGCGAGCCGTTTGTGATCATCGGGGCGATTGCCGGTGGGTGAATAGCCCGCGGACTGGCGGCGCATCATCACAGAAAATTGTCACGGCCAGGCTTCCCGGGAGTTGCCCAAAGTAACGCGGGATTCATCCCGCCGCGCTCGCTGGTCCGGCGATTGCATTCTCCAGTTGGGGGCAGGCGATTGGAGGTCCATTCGTGCATCGCAGGTTCACATCGTTCCTCATTCTCGTTCTTCCAATGGCTGCGCTGTTGAATGGCTGCGCCAGCGAGCGGCCGATCCTTTACAACATCACCCCGCAGTTCACCGTTCATGATCCGCAGTTCGCGCAAACGATGGGACATCTGCTTGGGCCGCAACTGGTTGGCGAGAATACCGTCACAACGCTGACCAACGGCGATCAAATTTTTCCCGCCATGCTGGATGCGATTCACTCGGCACAGAAAACCATCACATTTGAAACCTATATTTATTGGTCGGGAAAGATGGGGCAGGCGTTTGCCGATGCGTTAGCCGAGCGGGCTCGCGCGGGCGTTAAGGTGTATGCCCTGATCGATTGGGTTGGCGGCGATCGCATCGATCCAAAATACGTCAAGGAAATGACCGACGCCGGCTGTCAGGTGAAACGATATCATCCCTTTCACATTCTGCTGCCGGCTACGTGGTTTGACCTGGATCATCGCACACATCGCAAGATATTGGTAATCGACGGCACGATCGGATTCACCGGCGGCGTGGGAATTGCCGACGATTGGATGGGAAACGCGCAGGATTCCAAACATTGGCGCGATACACATTACCGCATCGAAGGTCCGGTGGTTTCGCAGCTTCAGGCGGTCTTTGACGACAACTGGATGCAAACCACCGGCGAAGTCCTCCAAGGCAATGACTTCTTTCCCGAACTGCATGCCAAGGGCAAGCAATGGGCGCAGGTTTTCAAAAGCTCCTTCACCGGCGGCAGCGAAAACATGCAGTTGCTGTTTCTGCTGTCGATTGCCGCCGCGGGAAGTGATATCCGCATCGAAAATGCGTACTTCGTGCCAGATGAACTGACGATCCGCTCACTCACGGCGGCCGCCAAGCGCGGCGTGCATGTCACGATCATTGTGCCCGGTGCCCATATCGACGAAAAGGAAGTCCGCCAGGCCTCGCGCGCCCATTGGGGCAAGCTGCTCAAGGCCGGCATCGAAATCTGGGAGTATCACCCGACCATGTTTCACTGCAAGCTGCTGATCGTTGACGATCTGTGGGTTTCGATCGGCTCTTCCAACATGGATAACCGCTCCTTCCGCGTGAACGACGAGGCCAACATCAACGTGCTCGATGCCGATTTCGCGGCAGAGCAGATTCGCGAATTTGAAGCCGACAAAAAGCGCTCGCGGCAGGTCACCTACGATCAGTGGGCCCGCCGTCCCCTCGGCGAGAAAATCGGCGACCATTTCTTCACGGCGTTTGGTTGGGAGCTCTGACTCCTTCCAGACAGCAATGACCGTCATGGTGAGGTACCCCGAAGCATCTGGCTGGATTGCGCGAATGGGCCAGGCCGGTGTAGGGTGGGTGTACTCGCCCACCATGAGCGACAGATGGTGGGCGAGTACACCCACCCTACACGAATTCGCGATATATCCGGAGCAGGTACTCCGAAGCATCAGGCTCCTTTGCCGAAGCGGCCAGATGCTGCGGAGTACCTCAGCATGACGCTTGTCGAAGATTGGACCGCATGGGCACAATGGCGTCATTCTGCGTCGTCGTCCGGCGATATGCTGAAACTCGCGTTTGATCGGCTAGAATCACCAGTCGAACCTTTGAATGTCTCTTTGGTGTTTCGACAGGAGACGCCGATGTTTGATTTTCCTGAATATGACGCCTTACGCCCGTTGATCGAGCTTGCCCGCCGCGAGGATATGGGCATTGATGACGATGACGTGACCAGCCGCCTGATGGTGCCGGAGGATGCGGTGGGCGTCGGCACATTGATGCAGAAGGAAGTGGGGATCGCCTGCGGCTTGCCGATCGTTCCGATGATCTGCGGCATCTACGACGAGCGGCTGCGCGTCGAGCAGATTCCCGGCTTTCATCTGGAGATTATCGAAGGGCGATTCAGCGATGCGCGGACCATGCCGCTCATGCGCATCCGCGGCCCGCTACGTTCGATCCTTTCGGCCGAGCGCGTCGTACTGAACTTTTTGCAGCGGATGTCAGGCGTGGCGAGCCTGACGCATCGCTATGTGCGCCGCGTCGCGGGCACGCAGGCAAAAATCTTTGACACGCGAAAGACCATTCCCGGCCACCGGCTGCTCGACAAATACGCCGTCCGCTGCGGCGGCGGAAGTAACTACCGCATGGGCCTCTACGATGGCCTGCTCGTGAAAGACAATCACGTCGCATCGGTGCCCGTGAAGGAATTGCAGGCGTATCTATCCGGCGTTGTCGCGCGCAGCCGCGCGGAGGATCCGAATCGATCCATCGAAATTGAGGTAGACACGCTCGAGCAGCTTCGCGAGGTGCTCAAGGTGGATGGCGTCCACGTCATTCTTCTGGACAACATGGACTGCCCGAAGATGACGATGGCGGTGGAACTGCGCAACAAATCCGGCCGCCAAACCGCGCTGGAAGCCTCCGGTGGCGTGACGCTGGAAACCGTCCGCCCGATCGCACAAACCGGCGTCGAACGGATCGCGGTGGGGGCGCTGACGCATTCCGTGCCGGCGCTGGATATCAGTTTGGAGATCGAAAGCTGATGGGCCGCGTGAGCGCGATCTGAGAACCCTCTCCCCTGTACTTGGGGGAGAGGGCAGGGTGAGGGGACGGCGAGTCGCGATATCGCGCGGCTTGCAAATCGACGCGTGTCCCCTCACCCCAACCCTCTCCCC
>DATBDZ010000261.1:0-9961 GCA_036276235.1 Humisphaera sp.
AACTGATCACCACTTGCGACCGTCACGCGAAATGGCCGGAAGGGTTCCTCGTAAAGAAGTTCTTCGATTTCGGCAGGACCCATATGCTCGTTCACTCCACCCCAGCGTACTGTCAATGCCCCTTCCCAAAAAACGTCTTGATCGAATCGTAAATATCATCCTTGGAATTCACCCGGCTCGTCAGCACTTTCTCATGGCTCCGCAGATGCTCATGAAGCACGTTGATGAAATTGCCTGAGCCATAGGCGCTGGCGACCTGGCAGTAGCCGAACATGTTGCACAGGGGGAGCAGTTGTTCCTTGAGCAGCTTTACGCAATCGCGGCTGTCGGCTTCGCTGCTGTTGTCGCCGTCGCTGAAGTGGAAGAGATAGATGTTCCACTCGTCGGGGCTGTAGTGCGAATCCAGCAACTGTTTGCAGGTGCGGAAGGCGCTGCTGATCTTGGTGCCGCCGTCTTCGCGCAAATGGTAGAACGTGTGTTTGTCCACTTCCTTTGCGCTGACATCATGGACGATGTACCGGCTTTCGATTCCCTCGTAATTCTTGCGCAGCCATGTGTCGATCCAGAAGCTTTCGAGGCGGACCAGTTCCTTCTGCTCCTCGCCCATCGAGCCGGAGACATCCATCATGAAGATGATGACGGCGTTGCTCTGCGGGCTTTTGACTTCCTTCCAGCTTCGATAGCGGATGTCTTTTTTCTCGGGGATGATGATCGGATTGTCCGGGTCGTAGTCGCCGATCATGATCTGCCGCTTGAGCGCTTCGCGGAACGATCGCTTGAAATGCCGCAGCGATTCGGGACCGACACGGCGGAGGCTCGAATACTTATCACGGATCGTCGTGATGCGATGCTTCCCCTTGGGCTCAATGCGCGGCAGCTTCAATTCTTCCGCGAGAATATCCGCCAGCTCATCGAGGGTGAGATCGACCTCCATGATATGCTGTCCGGATTCGGTGCCGCCCTGGCCCTTGCCTTGCCCCTTGCCGACGGCCTGGCCTTCCTTGCCCTCACCCGCGCCGACGCCCTGGGAATTATCGCCGTAACGGAAGTGAGGCAGATCGATCCCGCGGACGGGGATGGAGATGAGGTGCTTTCCCTCTTTGCCGATCAGCTCGCCCTTGGTGAGGAATTTCCGCAGGTCGTCGCGGATCTTGCCTTTGACGATCTGTCGGAAGCGCTGGTGATCTTTTTCAATCTTCAAAACCATCGATAATTCTACGCCTCGTTGGTTCTGTCGTGGCGAACGTTCTAAGCATCCCTTTGCCAGTTGCGCGCCTGACAAGGGCGAACACGAGGTTCGCCCCTACGGGGCGGATTGTAGGGGGTGAACCTTGTGTTCACCCGGCCCGCTCGCGTGAACGATGCAGGGCAAACACAAGGTTCGCCCCTACGGGGTGCGTCGCGTTACCAGCCACACGCCGATTCCCAAAACTGCGACTGACCCAAGCGCGCCGATGGCCGTGCTGACGGTCATCTGGTTGGCGGCCTCGACCACATTGTCCGGCGATCCGCGCAGCACGAACAGCGCATGCCGCCAATCCACGCGACGCGCCGCATCGGCCGATCGATGCGAGGCTGGCCCGTAATACGGATCGGTCACCCAGAAAAACGCCAGCCCCGCCACCCCCAGCAATGCAAGGGTGATGCCGGAACGCCGGGTTGCACGGGCCATGCTCATTGCTTGGATAGTTGCCAGTTGCCAGTTGTCAGTTGCCAGTGAAGACGAAATAAGTTGCCAGTTGTCAGTGAATACAAACTGCATGTGTCTTTGGCATGTACTGGCAACTGACAACTGGTAACTGGCAACTTCTTCCTGCAACTGGCAACTCCTTCTCTCCTACTCATCCTGCTTACTATCGCCTCGCGCGAAGATGCTGGCGACGTAATTTAGCACGTCGGTCGCGCTCGTTTCGTTATAGCCGAAATACTTGATCAGGCGCTGCTTCACGACGTCGATCTTCTGCTGCGTTTCATCATCGACAACGCTGCTGACCAGGTTCTTCAGCTTGATCGTGTCGCGCTGATCCTCGAACAGCTTCAGCTCCAGCGCCTTGAGCAGCCGCGCGTTGGTGTTGTACTCGAACTTCTTGCCATCCAGCGCAAGGGCGCCGATGTAGTTCATGATCTCCTGGCGGAAATCATCCTTGCGGCTATCGGGGATGTCGATCTTTTCCTCGATCGAGCGCATGAGCCGTTCGTCCGGTTCCTCGTCGCGGCCCGTATAGCGATTGCGCACGCGCTCGTGCTGCGTGTAAGCGCGAACGCTTTCGATGTAGTTGGTCGCCAGCCGCTTGATGGCGTCTTCGTCGGCGCTGATGGCCCGCTGCACTTCGCCCTTGAGGATGTCTTCGTATTCCTCGCGGACCACCGCCAGCAACTCCTTGTATTCCTTCTTGAGCTCTTCGTCGGTGATGAGCGAATGATGCGAGAGGCCGCCTTCCAGCTCGTTCATCACCATGAACGGGTTGATCGCCTTGTCGAGCTGCGCCTGATGGCTGACCAGCGCGTTGGAGATTTTATCCTGAATGTAGCGCGGGCTGATCCCCTGCATCCCTTCCCGCGGGGCTTCTTCCTTCAGTTCCTTGATCGAATCTTCGGTGAAGCCGGCGATGCTCTTGCCATCGTAGAGCTTGAGCTTCTGCAGCTTGGTAATGCCTGCCTTCTTCGGCTCGGCAAGTCGCGTGAGCAGTGCCCACATTGCCGCCACTTCGATCGTGTGCGGGGCGATGTGCATGCCCTTCACCTTCTCCGGGCCGAAATCCTTGAGGTAGATTTTAATCTCATCAGACAGGCGGATGTTGTAAGGCACGTCGATCTTGATCGTGCGATCGCGGAACGCCTCCATCATCTCGTTGCCCTGGAGCTTCTTGTATTCCGGCTCGTTCGTGTGGCCGAGGATCACCTCGTCAATGTGCGTTTGCGCGAATTTCTTGGGCTTGATCAGATGTTCCTGGCTTGCCCCCAGCAGATCGTAAAGGAACGCCACATCGAGCTTGAGCACTTCGATGAACTCGACGATGCCACGGTTGGCGATATTCAGCTCTCCGTCAAAGTTGAACGCGCGTGGATCGGAATCCGATCCGTACTCGGCGATCTTGCGGTAGTTGATGTCGCCGGTCAGCTCCGTCGAATCCTGGTTCTTTTCGTCCTTGGGTTGGAACGTGCCGATGCCGCGCCGATCTTTTTCCGAAAGGATCAATCGCTTCACGCGGATGTGATCGATCGCCTTTTTCCAGTCGCCGTCGTATTGATCCATTAAGTCGGCGTAGACCTTGCGGCAGAACGGGCAGACGTCGCCGTACAACCGGACGCGCCGGCCTTCGGGCAGTTTTTCGTTGATCACATCGAGCACTTCCGCCCGCGCCTCGCGCGGGATCAGCAGCAGCGGCTCTTCATGCATCGGGCAATCGACGTAATGCTCTCCTTCATCTCCATTGGTGCGATGCGGCAATCGCCAGGCGTAGCTGAAAAGCTTGCCGTTCTCGATTCGCGAGTACGATTCCAAGCCCTTCTTCAGCAGCCGCGCGATGGTGGATTTGCTGGAGCCGACCGGGCCATGCAAAAGCAGGATGCGCTTTTCGGTGCCATAACCCTGTGCCGCGGACTTGAAGAAATCCACAAGTTGCATCAACGGCTTCTCGAGGCCGTAGATCGCATCAGAGCCGTTGTCCACCGGGTCGGCAAAGAAGCTGTATCGCGTGTAATCCTGTTTGAAGAGCGTGAACGGCTCAGAGCCGTACGTCAGGATCATGTCGTACACGCGCTGAAACGCATTGCGCGCGACCGACGGGTTTTCGGTGACGATGTCCAGATAATCCCAGAAGCTTCCTTCCCAATGCTGCTCGCGGAAACGATTGAGGTCGAGCTTGCGATCGATGATGCCAACCAGCGCATTTGATTTTGCCATGACGCTCACTCCAGATTACGAACGAGGCGCAGTTCGCCAGACTCCATTGTCACATATATTAAGACACCGGCTGCACAATGTTCGAGAGTAGAAATCGAATCGGCCGGTGGGGCAATCCGCTGCGGACAAAAACTGTCTCAACGCCGCAGCACTGGCCGCGACGGTATCTCGGTAATGCCATCGACCCAGCGCCCACGCCAATTCTCTTTATCGGTCAGGCGAGCGGGGGTCCAACAGACTTCCGAGATGCTCCGAACCAACTGGCCGACAGGGGCAACAGGCCCGGATTGGCTGCCCACAATTGGGATCGGCGCCCAAAGCACAGTCGAGCCAGAAACGGGCAGCGCGGCTCATTCCCCTTCACCCACGATTCTAAGCTTTAGCATACGTCAAGTCTAACGCCTTGGGAACATGAACATTCGATGAATCAGTCGCATGACGGGGCGCGCCCGCTACAATGCGCCGCCATGGCTTCGGTGCGCCTCGAACAGATTGCCAAGTATTTCGGCGCCACTGCCGCGCTGTCCGATATTCAATTGGAGATTGCCGCAGGCGAATTGTTCTTTCTCCTGGGCCCCAGCGGATGCGGCAAGAGCACCTTGCTGCGGCTGATCGCCGGCTTGCTCGAACCGACCCGCGGAAAAATTTTCTTCAACGATCGCGATGTGACCGCATTGAGCACGGAGCGGCGAAACGCGGTTATGTGCTTTCAGAGTTACGCGCTGTGGCCGCACATGAGCGTGGCCGATAATGTCGCCTTCGGGCTGAATGTTCGGCATGTTCCGCAGGATCGGCAGCGGCAGCGCATCGGCGAAGTTCTGCGGCTGGTGCAGATGCAGGACCTCGCCCAGCGCAAACCCAACCAACTGTCCGGCGGCCAGCAACAGCGCGTGGCCCTCGCCCGGGCGCTGGCGGTGGAACCGGATTGCCTGCTGCTCGATGAGCCGCTCAGCAATCTCGACGCGAAACTTCGCCACGACATGCGCAGCGAGATTCGACGAATCTGCAAAACCGCCGGCCTTACGACAATTTATGTGACGCACGATCAGAAGGAGGCGCTGAGCATTGCCGATCGGATTGCCGTTCTGAAGGATGGCCGGATTGCCCAAATCGGATCGCCGGCGGATTTGTATCATCGGCCCAAATCGCGCTTCGTCGCGGATTTCATCGGCAACACCAATCTGATCGAAGGCCGCATTGTTGGCCGCGAGAACGGCACCGCACAAATCCAAACGCCCGCCGGCCTGATTCGCGCGACCGCCGAACTGCCCGCCTCGGAAAATGTCACGCTCAGCATCCGCCCCGAACAGATGCGGCTCAATGTTGCCGCCACAGGTTCCAACGGCACGAATCGATTGGTCGGCAAAACGATCGAATCAACTTTCCTCGGTGAATCCAGCGAGCATGTGCTGATGGTGAATAGTCAGCGGCTCAAGGTTGTCAGCTCGCCGCCGCTGACGGAGCCGGCTCAGGAGATGGCGGTCGAGTTTGATCCGCGCGATGTGGTGGTGCTGGGAGAATGATGCGCTATCTGCCGATCATCCTCTTCGCGCTCGTGCTGGCGGCGCCGTTCGCGCTGCGGTCGGCGGTGATGCGGCGTGAGACGAGCACCACCGATGCGAATGCCGAAAGACTGGTGATTGTCACCCCGCACCCCGATGACATTCGCCGCGAGTTTGCCCGTGCGTTTGATCGGTGGCATCGCGAAAAGTTCGGCAGCGGTGTCAGCATCGACTACCGCGTGCCCGGCGGCTCGACTGATGTTCGGCGCCTGCTCGAAGCCGTCTATCAACCCTTCCGCGATAAGACCACCGGCAGGCTCGCGCCCGATGCGCAGGTCGGCATCGATGTCGTCTTCGGCGGCGGAGATTTTTTCTTCGACTCCGAGCTCAAGCCCCTCGGCGTGTTGCAGCCGATGCATCTGCCGACGCAGCTTTTGGCCGATGCCTTTCCGCAGCCCGCGCTGGCGGGGGTAAAGCTGTATGACTCCTCGAAAGCACCTGACGGTTCACCCGCGCCGATGTGGGTTGGAAGCTGCCTGAGCAGCTTCGGGATTCTTTACAATCCTGACATCTATCGCGCGCTAGGATTGCCGGAGCCCTCGGAAGATCATGGCTGGCAGGACCTGACCGACCCGCGCCTCGCCGGCTTGCTCGCATTGGCCGACCCATCCCACAGCGGATCGGCGGCTGTCGCCTATGAAATGGTCATCCAGCGCGCGATGGCGGATGCGGAGGCGGACATCTTCGCGCGCGAGCCGTCGATCAAAGCGCTTTCCAAAGCAGATTTGTCAAAGAACGCCGCGTATCAGGCAGCGATTGCCGCCGGCTGGAAGCGCGGGATGGCGCAGCTCCTGAAGATCGCCGCCAACGCACGCTATTTCACGGACTCGTCGCCGATCGTCCCCCTTGATGTTTCGCGCGGCGACTCCGCCGCCGGCATCGGCATCGACTACTACGCGCGCGTGACGGCCGAGATGATCGGCGCCAGCCGCGTGCGCTTCATCGCGCCGATTGGCGCCACCGCGATCACCCCCGACCCCGTCGCAATCCTGCACGGCGTCAGTGGCCGCCGACTCGAGCTGGCGACGCATTTCATCGAATATTGCTTATCTCAAGAAGGCCAGCGCCTTTGGATTCTCAAGCCCGGCACGCCCGGCGGCCCCGAGCAGCGCGGCCTGCGACGCCCGCCCGTGCGCAGCGACGTATACCGCGACCAGACGAATTGGACCGACGACGTCAACCCGTTCAAGACCGCCGCCGGCTTCAACCAGCGCGGCGACTGGATGGTCCTCTTCACCGACACGCGGCCCATCTGGGTAGCCGCGTGGATCGACAGCCGCGATGCGCTCATTGATGCGTATCACCAAATTCTTAAGGTCACCGATCCGCAAAAGCGCCAGCAGTTGATCGATGAGTTGGCGGATCTACCCGTCGAGATGAGCGACGTGGCGAACCTCCGCGCGCAAAGGCTCGACATCCAAAAGCAAAATGGCGACCTGGACGAATGGCGCGCCCGCGAGCAGATAGAGTGGGCGGCGCGGTTTCGGGAACATTATGCGCGCGTAGCGCGGAAAGCTGGGTAGTAGGAAATGCTGAATGCTGAGTGCTGAATGCTGAATGGAAATGCCTCAGGCTCGCGAAGTTTGCGGATGCTCGCGTATCGTCTCAAGGATGTTGAGGCGGCACTGCGCGCCGCGCGATTTGCCGATGCGGCCGACGAGCTGGCGCGTGCCGCGAAGCTTCAAGGTGTTTCATCGGACGAGGATTTTCTGGATGAAGCGCGGGTCCTGTTAGTGAATTCGTTGCTGGGAGACCGGGATGTGCCGCCGGATTTGATCGGCGAGATATTGGATGTAATTGCGCTGGTGGACCAGGTGTTGAGTTCGTAGGGTGTGCTTCAGCACACGCGGTTTGAGCGTCGAACGATTTCCGCGTGGGCTAAGGCGCGTGGACGTCGCGCAGTCGACGTTGTGAACCCTCTCCCCTGTACTCAGGGGAGAGGGCAGGGTGAGGGGACGGCGTGTCGCGATATGGCGCGGTTCGCAAGTTGAAGCGTTCGTCCCCTCACCCCAACCCTCTCCCCTGAGTACAGGGGAGAGGGAGTAGATGCAGATCGAAAATGTCGGTGGCTATCCCCACAACCTCCCTCGCCCCGCGAGCCTCTCGCCCGCTCTTCGCCTCATGGCGGCGGGCCAAACGGTCGCATCTTCTCTTATCGCTCTTCTTGTACATCTTCTTCGCCGTCTTCCTTTTCTGGCCGGTCATCCAGATTGTCCGCACCGGCTTTGCCGACAAAAGTGGCGGGCTCACGCTGCAATACGTTCGGCTGATCTTCGCCGATCCCGTCCTCCTGCGCGGCTTGCTCAACGCCACGATCGTCGCCCTGCTCGTCACCGCATCAACTCTCCTGCTCTCATTGCCATTAGCGATCCTCAGCGTGCGATACGAATTTCCCGGCCGGCGGTTGCTCGGCGGGTTGCTGCTGGTGCCGCTGGTTTTGCCGCCTTTTGTGGGGGCGATTGGGATTCGGCTCGTGCTCGGGCGATACGGGCCGCTCTCGATGCTACTTGGCGCGGGCGCCGCGGGAATTGATTGGATGGGCCACGCGCGATTCGTCGGCATCGTCATCGTCGAAACGCTGGGGCTCTATCCGATCATGCTGCTCAACATACAGGCGGCTCTGGCCAACATCGATCCGGCGATGCAACAGGCGGCGGCGAATCTGGGCGCGGGGCGATGGACCGTCTTTCGCCGCGTGACCCTCCCGCTGATGCGGCCGGGCATCTTCGCCGGCTGCACGCTGGTGATGATCTGGAGCTTCACCGAGCTGGGAACGCCGCTCGTTTTTGATTTCCACACGATCACGCCGGTGCAGGTGTTTCACCAGATCACCGATGTGGCATCGAATCCGCTCCCCTATGCGCTGGTGGTCGTGATGCTGCTGGCGTCGGCAGTGCTTTACATCATCGGCAAGGTGATCCTCGGCCGCCCGTTTGATTCTGCTACAACCAAGGCATCCATAGGAATGACAGCCAAACCGCTGCGTGGCTACAAGGGTTTGCTCGCAACCGCCGCGCTGGCCGTCGTCTTTCTGCTGGCGGTGCTGCCGCACCTTTCGGTGGTTCTCACCAGCTTGTCTGCCACCGGCGCCTGGTATAAATCGATCCTCCCGACCCACTGGACGCTGGCCCATTACCGCGATGCGCTGATTGACGACATGGCGACGCGCAGCATCCTCAATTCGATCGGCTACGCCGCCGCCGCGATGGTAGTCGCGGTCATCGTCGGGCTGAGCGCGGCGATCATCATCGAGCGCAGCGACGTACCCGGAAAAGGAATCATCGACGCCCTCTCGATGCTCCCGCTGGCGATTCCCGGACTCGTGCTCTCCTTCGGCTATCTCTCGATCAGCGTCGCGCTGCGCAACAAACACAGCGGCGAGCCGCCCTGGCTTCTCAACGTGCAGGAATTCCCCGTGCTGGTGTTGATTCTGGCTTACGCAGCGCGGCGGCTGCCGTATGTCGTGCGTTCCGCCGTCGCCGGCTTGCAGCAGACCCCGCGCGATCTGGAACTCGCCGCTGCCAATTTGGGCGCATCGCGCGGCACCGTGCTTGGCCGCATTACTGTTCCGCTGATCTTCGCCAACCTTGTTGCCGGCGCGCTGTTGGCGTTTGCCTTCGCGATGCTCGAGGTCAGCGACTCGATCATCCTCGCCCAGCGCGCCAAGTATTACCCGATCACCAAGGCGATCCTCGAGCTGACCCAGCGCCTTGGCGACGGCGTCTACATCGCCAGCGCCCTGGGCGTCTGGGCGATGGTGCTGCTGACGCTCACGATCCTGATCGCCAACTCGCTGCTGGGGAAACGGATGGGGGCGATTTTTCGCGTTTAATTCTTGTTTGCGATCTGCAAATAGTGGCTATGATTAGCCATTGCCTATGCCGCGTCTCAAATGGCGATTATCGACGATCATCGGGCCGAAGACCTTTTTCGCCTGCCTTCTCGTTTCGTTGATCTGGGCGTTGCTCCCTTCTGATCCGCACAAATGGGCAACGTCAACATCCGTACAAGCCGCAAATTCCGCAGGAGCCGCCACCGGTGCCGCGCGCCAGCCTCACTCGCCGCCCAAGCCTGGCGACCTTCGCCAACTGACGATCAAAGAGCTCGGCAATTTTGAGTATGACCCCGAGGATAAGTCGGCGGCCATTCCCGCGGATGTGCGGGCGTTGGAAGGAATGAACGTCCGCCTGCAAGGCTTCATGATCCCGACCGATCAGGCCGAGGGCGTTTCGCATTTTGTGCTGGTGCCGTCACTATTCAGTTGCTGCTACGGCCAACCGCCGGGCGTGCAGCATGTGATCGAAGTCACCTGTGCAAAGGGGATGACGGTGCCGTTTGAGGTCGTCGAGATCTACGCGCAAGGAACCCTGCACGTCAAAGAAAAACGCGACGGCGGATATGTCGTGAGCCTGTTTTCGCTGGATTGCACGAGCATGAAGCGGGTGTAGTTCTGACTCCCTCTCCCTCCCCGGGAGAGGGCCGGGGTGAGGGT
>DATBDZ010000262.1:0-52023 GCA_036276235.1 Humisphaera sp.
GCGCATCGGCCGGTCCGTCGTGGGTAAAGTTGCTGCGATGAGTCGTGCCGCATCCATTCGACGGCGGCGACCATAGCAAGACTAAGCGCGGGGCGCAAATTTGGGGCGCGCCGTTTCTTCAAGAGTGCGGAAGAACCAAAATTTGATTCAAAACGTTGCATGGGTACGTTCGCCGCATGCTTTGCGCTAAGAAGCCAAGACGCCAAGAGCGCCAAGAGCGCCAAGGAAGGCGTGCGGCGCTTAAAATGCATGCTGTGAAATGAGATTGATTCGACCCATCCCGGTTCCTGGTGCTATTGCTCCTCCTTCTCTGATTAATTCCTTTGCGGCCTTTACCTCTTTGCGTCTCTGCGCGATTCGACTGCGCCGAGACGCAAAAAGACAAAGACGCAAAGACAACAATTTCTTGGCCACTTGGCGTCTTGGCTCCTGGGCGCAATTATTCCCCTCGCGGCAACAGTTTTCCGGCCGCGATGAAACATGAAAACGTTGCCGATGAAACCAATTGATTCAAAATTTGATTCAAAACGTTTCATCGCTCGCGCGGGGCTGACGACGGCGCGCCGGAGGATGGGATACGAGCGGCCATCCGATGCCATGCAACGTGCAACAATAGTAAATGCAACCAAATGATGAATAATTTGATGCAAAAGGTTACATTCGAGGGGGCGGGCATTGATGCGATGTCGCTCGCTGGACCCGTGATCAGCAAGGACTCACGCTATGCATATTGACCGCTCCTGCACGCCCGCGGCGCTCGGCGAGCCGCTCGATCGTTTCTTTGAATTGGCCTCTCAAAAGATCACGGCGCTCGATCGCGCCTGGGACCCGGCGCGCGGCACACCCGTCTTTACCGTCGAAGGCCAATACACCACGCGCGGCTGGACGGAATGGACCCAGGGCTTCCAATACGGCTGCCCAATCCTTGCGTTTGATGCGACCGGCGATCGTGGGCTTCTGAAGATCGGGCGAGAGAAAACGCTTCGGCTGATGGCGCCACATGTGAGCCATGTCGGCGTGCACGATCATGGCTTTAATAATCTCAGCACCTACGGCAATCTGCGCCGGCTGATGCGCGAAGGGCGCATTGAGCAGAACGATTGGGAACTGGCGTTCTATGAGATGGCGATCAAAGCCAGCGGGGCGGTGCAGGCGGCGCGGTGGGCGGGTGTGCCGGTGGCAAAGCCGTCGCCGCTGGCGGCGAATGCCTCGGGACTTGGCTACATCTATTCCTTCAATGGGCCGCATTCGCTCTTCGTCGATACGATGCGCACGACGCGAATCCTGGGCGTCGCGTGGCAGCTTGGTCATAAGCTCATGCACGAGAACGACCGTGCCGCTGACCTGCTCAAGCGATCGGCGCTGCACGGACTTTGCACGAATCAATACATTCTGTTCCATGGCGATTCATCGCATACCTATGACGTGCGCGGCCGCACCGCGCATGAGGCGATCTTCAATCGCAGCGACGGCAATTTCCGTTGTCGCAGCACGCAGCAGGGGTATTCTTCTTTCAGCACCTGGACGCGCGGGCTGGCCTGGGCGATCCTCGGTTTCGCCGAGGAATTGGAATTCTTTGCGGCGATCGATGATTCGACATTTGAGAAGTCAGTCGGCCTCCCGCGATCCGAAGTGATGAAGGTCTACGAGCGGGCGGCAAGGGAAACCGCCGAGCATTACATCGAAGATTGCGCCGCCGCCGATGGCATTCCGTATTGGGACGACGGCGCGCCCGGCCTGGCAAAACTAGGAGACTGGCGCGGCAAAGCCGCTGATCCGTTCAATGATCATGAGCCAGTCGATTCGTCGGCAGCCGCGATTGCCGCGCAAGGGCTGCTGCGACTGGGGCATCATCTGGGCGAAGGCGGCGACCGATTCACGCAGGCCGGATTGACGATCGCCAAGACGCTCCTCGCCGCGCCGTATCTGTCGGAGGACTCGAGTCATCAAGGTTTGTTGCTGCATTCGATCTATCACCGCCCCAATGGCTGGGATCACATCCCGCCGGGGCGAAAGATTCCCAGCGGCGAGTCGAGCATGTGGGGGGATTATCATTTGCTGGAACTGGCGGTTTATTTGAGGCGGCTGGTCAGCGGTGGAACCTACCTCGCGTTCTTCGACAGCTAATACGATCGCACAAAATTGGTCCAGGTTGGCTTGTCCCTTCGCGGCATTACGGATTACCCTCTCCCCCATGCATCGCGTCTTTAGAGCCACACTCGCCTGGATCGGCAAGCGCGGCGGATTATTTCTCACTGTCATCCTCATCATCGTCGCGGGCACCTGGGCGTTCATTAAACTCACCGATGAAGTGCGCGAAGGAGAAACCGAACGATTCGATACGCGCATCAATCGCTTTTGCTTCGAGCATCGCGGCCCGCGTTGGCTTCAGGAAAGTGGCCGCGATATGACGGCGTTGGGCGGCGTCGCGGTGCTGACGCTCTTTATCGCCGCCGTCGTTGGGTATCTGCTGCTGAGCCGCAAGCAGGGGATGGCGGTATTGGTCATCATCGCGACGCTTGGTGGACTCTTAATGACGACGGGACTCAAGGGCTGGATCGATCGCCCGCGACCGGCGTTCCGGCCGGCGGATACCAACGTCTTCACGCAGAGTTTTCCCAGCGGGCACTCGGCACTTTCCGCGGCAACCTGGTTGACGCTCGGCACGCTGCTGGCCCGCACCACAAAGTCGCGGCTGACGAAGTTCTATTTTCTGAGCGCGGCTCTTTTCATTACCTTGCTCGTGGGGTTGAGCCGCGTCTATCTTTGTGCACATTATCCAACCGACGTGTTGGCGGGTTGGTGCCTGGGGTTGGTGTGGGCGCTGATCTGCTGGGCCGCGGCTCGGGAGCTCCAGCATCGACGCGTCGTTGAAGACGAGCAGGATCCACCTGCCGCGGAATAATTTATGCAAATTGGAACTTATTATTACCCCGAGCAATGGCCGCGCGAACAATGGGAGCGCGATTTCGACAACATCGCGCGGCGAGGGTTGCAGATCGTTCATATGGGGGAATTCGCCTGGCATTCGATGGAGCCGCGCGCCGGCGAGATTCAACTGGATTGGCTGGCGACATGTGTCGAGATGGCGCAAAAGCGCAAGTTGGCAGTGATGCTTTGCACGCCGACCGCAGCACCGCCGATCTGGCTCATCGAGCAGCATCCAGAGATTCTGCCGATTGATGCAAATGGGCAACGCGCGCGCTTCGGCGGCCGGCGGCATTACTCGCCGCTCGCGCCGGCAATGCGCGAGGCGACGGCGCGGATCGTCGGCGCTTTGGCTGATCGCTTCGGCGATCATCCTGCCGTCATCGGCTGGCAAATCGATAACGAATACAGCGGCGCGTTTGATCAATCCGATCAGGCTCACCAAGCCTTCGCGCAATGGCTCCGCGAGCGATACAAGAACATCGACGCGCTCAACCGCGCGTGGGGATGCCAATTCTGGAACACCTATTACTCAGATTTTTCGCAGATTCGCTTGCCCGCCTCGCGCGATCCCAAGTATGGGAATCCACATCAATGCCTCGATGCATCACGGTTCTGGTCGGCGGCGTTTGCAAGCTTCAATAAACTGCAGGCGGATATTCTGCGGCCGAAAATCGGGTCGCGGTTCATCACCACGAACTTCATGCCGTTCCAACTGGATTGCAATCCCGCCGACATGGCGGGCGATCTTTCGCTGATGAGCTGGGACGCGTATCCAGTGGCCGGATTGGAAAAGAATCCGGGCAGCGAACATTTTCGGCTGGGCGATCCATCGTCGATCTGCTTCACGCACGATCACATGGCCAGCTTTAGCGGCCGCTGGGGACAGATGGAGCTCCAGCCGGGCCATATCAACTGGAGCGGGTTTCCGGTTCTTCCGTATCCTGGCGCGATTCGACTCTGGCTTTGGACGGCATTTGCGCATGGCGCGGAGTTCGCGATGACCTATCGTTTCCGCCAGCCGCGCTTTGGCATCGAGATGTTTCACGATGGCCTGACCGGACCGGATGGCGTTAGCCCTAGCATCGGCGGGCGCGAGTTTGAGACGACCATCGCCGAACTTAAACAGCTGGATCTTTCCAAATCGCCGCCGATCAAAGATGAATACGATCCGCAATCGACGGTTGGGTTGCTCTTTGATTTCGAGCAGCTTTGGTATTTCAAAACGCTTCCGCACGCCAAGCGATGGGATCAGGCGGCGTGGCTCACAAGTTGGTACGGCGCCATTTGCCGCGCGGGGTTGCGCGTCAAGTTATTGCGCCCCGATTCGCAATGGCCGGCTGATTTGAAAATGATCGTCGCGCCCTCAGTGCAGATGGTGGATGGGGTGCTGATCGAGCGATGGCAGAATTATGTGCAGGCGGGCGGGCATCTGGTGCTGACCTGCCGCTCGGCCTTGATGGATCGGCAGGGACAGTTATTCGAGGGCCCGCTCGCCTCGCCGATCAAAGACCTGATCGGCGGCGCGATCGAGGCGTACGACTGCCTGCCTGAAGGAAAATTCGGCGAGGTCGAAATGGACGGGAAGCGCTTTCCCTGGGGCACCTGGGGTGACATCCTCTATGCCGGCGAGGACGCGAAAGTGCTCGCGAAATACGCCGACCAGTTCTACGCCGGCGCGGCGGCGGTCATTCGCCGATCTCATGGCGCCGGCCAAGTCACCTACTGCGGCGTGCACGCGGAACGCCCGTTCGTCGAAGCGCTGGTCGAAAAGCTGGCCACCGGCGCGAAGCTCGCGACAACATCGCTTCCATGGCGCGTACATCTGCTGCGGCGTGGGCCATATCAGATCCTGCTCAATTACAACGATCATCCGGTCGATGCGCCGGCAAAGCGCGGAGCCGAATTGCTGATCGGCACCAGGAAAGTTCCGCCGGCGGGTGTGGCGGTTTGGATGTAACAGCCCTGACGATATGGATCGAAGAACGGGTTTTTGTTTGCTCCCAACTCCAGAGAACTGTCATGCTGAGGTACTCCGAAGCATCTGGCTGGCTTCGGCGAATCGGCCAGATGCTTCGGAGTACCTCAGCATGACGGTCCCTTCGGGATGACTCGTAAATCAGATAGAGCGATCGACGCTCTGGCTCTCGGTTCCGCAACGGCACCAATCAAACATCCGCGTCACTCGGCGATAGATACATTGCGGACAATCACCACAACTCACCGGAGGCACACTTGAGCAATCAACCGTATCGAAGGACCCATCGCATCATCAGCATCGCGCTGGCGATGACGTTTCTGGCGGCGGCGTTCAGCCTGACTGTCGCCCGCGCGGGCGGCAACTCGAAAAAGATCAACGTCGGCGTGCAGCTTTACAGCCTGCGCGTGCAGTTCCCAAAATACGTTGCGGGAACGATGGCCCTCATCAACAGCATGGGAGTTGATGATGTGGAGTGTGCCGGCGTCTACAACCTGTCGCCCGACCAATTTCGCAAGGAGCTTGATGCCCATCACCTCCGCGCCAGCGGCGGACATTTTCAGTGGGACGACTGGATGAAGGACACTGACGGCGTCATTAAGAGCGCCAAGGCGCTGGGCTGCGAATATGTGACCGTTCCCTGGGTGCCTCACACCGGCGATGAGTTCACAATTGAAAACGCCCACACTGCGGCGAAGATGTTCAACGAGTGGGGCAAGAAGGCCGCCGCCGCCGGGTTGAAGTTCTGCTATCACCCGCACGGCTACGAATTCCGCCCCTACGAAGGCGGCACCCTCTTTGACGTGATCGCGAAGGAAACCGATCCGAAGTTCGCCAACTTTGAGATCGATATCTTCTGGGCCTTCGATGGCGGCGCTGATCCAGTGAAGCTCATGGAAAAGTATCCCGATCGTTTCGTGCTTATGCATCTCAAGGATATGAAGAAGGGCGTGAAGACGCCGAACTATACGGGGCATGAAGATACAGAATCGGACGTGGGGCTGGGCACCGGGCAGCTTGATATTCCCGCGATCGTGAAGGAAGGCGTCAAGATCGGCATCAAGCATTATTACATCGAGGATGAATCCAAATCATCGGAGAAGCAGATTCCGCAGAGCATTCAGTACATTCGTTCGATTGGGTTTTGACGAGCGGGAATTGCCAGTGCTCGCTGTCGTTCAACGTGTAACTTCCGCCAGCGTTTGCGTGGCGGGCGAAGTCGTCGGGCAGATCGACGGCGGCTTGCTCGCGCTGGTGGCAGTCACCAAGAGCGACGGTCAGGCGGATGTTGATTGGATGGCCCGCAAGCTCGCGGGCCTGCGCATCTTTCGCAACGGCGACAAGCACTTCGATCTGGATGTGACGCAGGTTGGGGGGAAGATTCTGCTGGTGAGCAACTTCACGGTAGCCGCTGCCACGCGGCAGGGGCGCCGGCCCGGATTCGACGCCGCCGCGGATCCTGGCACCGGGCGGCAATGGTTTGATGCACTCATTCAAGCCGCGCGCGCGACAGGCGTGCCGGTTGAAACGGGCCGATTCGGCGCCGATATGCAAATCACGCTTGTGAACGATGGGCCGGTGACGGTGCTTCTGGACAGCGCAAAGCCTTCGTCTGGCGGTGAGATGTGAGGGATAGTCTGGAGGTTCGCCGGCCAACGTCTCCCGCCTCTCCAAAGATCACGGAATCGGGCTCCGTTGGTGACGCAAACGTGCCAGCCTTTCGCGAGCGGCTCGCCTGGGCCATCTTTCTCTCGGTCTTCGGCCTGGGCATGTACGTCGCCACGAACCGGATCGTGGAATGGCGGAGCCATCATGTTCCCGTTCGCTCGATTTATTTTTCGTGGGAGCGATCGATTCCTTTTGTGCCGCTGATGGTGATTCCGTATTGGTCGCTCGACTTGTTTTATTTTTTTGGGCCGCTGCTTTGTCGTAGCTGCGGATTGTTGCGCGCTCATGCGAAGCGGATGATCGTCGCGTTCATCGTTTCCTGCGCGATTTTTCTGCTTTTCCCCTTGCGCGAGGCTTTTGATCGTCCCGCCGTTTCAGGAATCAGCGGCTGGTTTTTCGCGCAGCTCTCGCACGTCGATCGGCCATTCAACATGGCTCCGTCGTTGCACATCGTCGAGCTGGTGCTGCTCTGGGTCATCTACATTCCGGCGACTTCCGGCTGGACGCGACGAATCTTGCGAACCTGGTTTGTGCTGATTTATATTTCTACGTTGCTGACTCTCCAGCACCATGTCATTGATTTGATCACCGGCCAGATTCTGGCGATGGCCTGCATTTACTTCTTTCGATCCACACCGGGCAACCAGACGTATGGATCAGGATGAACCGAGCGCAGCGACGATTTGTAACCCCCGTTGAGCCCCTTGAACCCAGAACGCTGCTCACCGCGACGCCGATCCGATCGGACACGAGCCTCGACAGCTCCTGGCGATTTCATAAGGGTGGCGCCACCGGCGCATCAGCCCCGAATTTTGTCGATTCATCTTGGTCGGCGGTTTCCGTTCCGCACACGTGGAACGCGCTCGATGGAGAAGACGGCGGCAATAATTATTACCGCGGGATCGGCTGGTATCGCCGGCATTTCACGGTGCCGACATCGGCCGCCAATCAGGAGATCTTCCTCAAGTTTGACGGCGTCGATATCAGCACCAGCGTCTATGTAAATGGCATGCTGGTCGGCAGCCATGCGGGCGGTTACACCGCATTCACTTTCGACATCACGCCGAACGTTCATTTTGGCGCGGACAATGTGTTGGCCGTCACTGTGAATAATTCCGCCGGGCTTCAGGTCGCGCCGCTCACCGCCGACTACACCTTTTTCGGCGGCATCTATCGCGACGTTCATCTGATCACCACCGACAAGCTGCATATCGATCTGCTCAACTCCGGATCGAGCGGCGTCTTTCTGCAGACACCCAGCGTATCGGCAACCGGGGCATCGCTCACCGTCACCACCGATGTGCGAAACGATCTTGTGACGGCGCAGACCGTCACCGTTCGCGCGCAGGTGTTGGACGCCGCCGGAAGACTTGTGGCGACCTTCAACAAATCGCAGCTCATCGCGGCGAAGAGCACGGCGGTGGTCGTCGAGAGTGGAACTATCGCCGACCCGCATCTGTGGGATGGAACGGCGGACCCGTATCTCTATAGCGTTGCTGACTCAATCATCACGGGCACGGTCGTGCATGACACGGTCACGCAGCCACTTGGGTTCCGGTGGTTCAGCGTGGGCCCGACGGCCGGCTTCTTTCTGAATGGGCATTATCTTGATCTACATGGCGTCGATCTGCATCAGGACCGGCTTGATAAGGGATGGGCCATCAGTGCCGCCGACACCACGCAGGATATTTCACTGGTGCAGCAGATCGGCGCGACCGCGGTGCGACTGTCGCATTATCCGCATTCGCAGCTGACGTACGATCTGCTGGATGAGGATGGGATCGTCGCATGGTCGGAAATTCCGCTGGTCAATGGCATCAGCTCTTCGGCGGCTTTCGCGGCCAACGCGCAGCAGCAGCTTCGGGAGATGATCCTCCAAAACTTCAATCACCCCTCGGTGATGTTCTGGGGCATTTTCAATGAGCTAAGCAACAGCCCAACGCCGGACGCGAACCCGCTCGTAGGGACACTGAATTCGCTCGCGCACTCGCTTGATCCCGGTCGGCTCACCACTGCCGCCTCGAATGCCGACGCGAGCAGCGCCTTGAACACGCATACGGATGTCATCGGATTCAATCGCTACGACGGCTGGTATTACGGCAAGGCTTCCAACGCCGGCCAGACGCTCGATATTTTACACAAGACGCTGCCGAACCGCGCGATCGCTATCAGCGAATTCGGCGCGGGCGCGAGCATCTATCAACACACGGCGACTCCCACTCAGCCGTCACCGGGCGGCAAATTCCATCCGGAAGAATATCAGGCGCTTTTCGCGGAGGCGTGGTGGGGCGCGCTGAGCACGCGGCCGTTTATCTGGGGCAAATTCGTCTGGAACCTCTTCGACTTCGCGTCCGACAATCGCAACGAAGGAGACACGCCGGGCCGCAACGACAAGGGGCTGATCACCTACGATCGCAAGACCAAGAAAGACGCGTTCTATTTCTTCCAGGCGAATTGGTCCAGCTCACCCGTTCTCTACATCACTGATCGCCGGTTCACCGCGCGCACAGTCGCGACGACGGATGTGAAGATCTATTCCAACACCAGGTGGGTAACGCTAACCGTCAACGGCAAGACGATCAGCACCCAGGCTGATGGCACAAATCACGTATTTATCTGGAAGGGCGTCAACCTTTCGCCGGGCAACAATACGATCAAAGTCACCGGATGGCGGAACGGAACGCTCTACACCGATACGTGCGTGTGGACATTGGCCGCGTAATCACTTGGGAATCTGCTCCCACAACCTCTCCAGCCGCTGCACCGATGCGGGCGCGGCGGTTTTCAGTTCCTGCGCGAAGATCGAAACGCGCAGCTCTTCGATCATCCAGCGGAATAGCGTCAGGTTTGCATCGGATCGCCCCTGCATGCGATAGGTCGCCTGCCGCGCTTTGAATTCATCCCAGAGCGGCGCCACCTGTGAAAGGCCGTTGGCATCCCGGGCCAGGCCGGCGCTCATCAGTTTTGTCAGGCGAATGTGCATTCCTCTTAGATAGCGCGGCAAATGCTTAAGCCACGGGATCGGCGTCGCGCTCAGGAAATTCTTGTGCACCAGCCACGCAAGCTGCTCGCGCAGATCGGCGATCGATGCCAGCACCATCGGCGGAAACACCTTCTCCAACTCGCGCGAAAGAGCGTGATATTCAGAAAGAATCTGGGACGCCAGATTCGTCAGCTCGGTGGCGACTGTTGAAAGCCGCCGCCACCCTTCGCTGGCGCGGCGGATGAATTCGGCTTCGGTGCGGACGTTATCACCGTCAAAGAACATCGCGTGATCGACGATTGCCGCCAGTAGATCGTCCTTGAGCTCTGAGCAGGGGCCGATCGTCGAATAGTGCAGGCAAAGCTGATCGATGTTTTTGAGAGATCGCGAAAGTTGCAGAATCTCCTTGTGAAGCTGAAGCATAAACAGCCGCCGCGCGCCGGCGCGGGTGGCGGTTTGCGCCGCCTCGGCGGAATCGAGCAGGCGGATTGAGACCGATGTTTGATTGTCGATCAGCGCGGGATAACCCCAGAGCGTCATCCCATGCCGATACACCGGGACGCGCTCGGGAAGATCGCCAAAATCCCAGCGGGTGAGGTTGTCCCGATTGTGCTCGGAAGCCGGCAGCTTCGCGAAGCTGGTTTTCACTTCGACGCGCAATTGCGTGCGGATCTGATCCAGTTCGCGCCCGGCGGCGATCTGCTTGCCGGCCGCATCGATCACACGAAAGTTCATCCGCAAATACGGCGAAAGCGAAGCCAGATCAAACGCCTCGCGCGGAATCTGAATCCCCGCCTTGCGGCCGAGGAATAGTCCCAGCGCATCCAGCAGGGAGCCGTCGCCGAACGTGAGCGTGGCCGCCGCTTCGCGCGCGGTGTCGGCGATCGGAATGAAATTCTTGCGCAGCTCCTTGGGCAGCGATCGAATCAGCGCATCGATCTTCTCGCGCAGATATCCCGGAGCAAGCCATTCCATCGGGGCGGCGGGAATCTGACCGAGCGCCGCCAGCGGAATCGAAACCGTCATCCCATCCGCGGGATTGGCGGCGTCGTAGACGTAATCCAGCGGAAGCGTGAGTCCTTCCAGACGCAATTCGTCGGGAAAATCAGCGACAGGCGGCGTCTGAGCATTGGGCGCCAGCATGTCGCGCAATGACATGAACAGCAGCTTGGGGTTTCGCCGTTCAGCATTGCGCCGCCAGAGGTCAAACGTCCGCCCCTCAAACACGTCGTGCGGTACCCGCGCGTTGAAGAAACGAAAACGGTCTTTCACGCTGGCCAGCAACCCGCGCTGGCGAAGCTTAGCCTCCATCCGCTCGACGGCGCCGCGCACGCCGAGATTATGCCGGAAGAAGGGCGCATCAGATTTGAACTGACTTTCAACCAGCGCGTGCTGGATGAATAGCTCGCGCGAGGTGCGCGGGTCGATTGGGCCATAATGGACTTGCCGCGCTGGAACAAGAATCAGGCTATAGAGCGTGACCTTCTCGGTGGATACAACCTGCGCGCGGTCTTTGTTCCATTTTGGATCGGTGTATTGCCGCCGAACCAGATGATCACCGACCTGTTCGATCCACTCTAATCGCAACGGCGCGACGGTGCGGGCATACAGACGCGTCGTCTCAACCAGTTCGGCGGCGGTGATCCACTGCGGGCTGCCTTTGAAAAGCGATGAGCCGGGAAAGACGCTGAACTTCCCGCCGCGCACGCCGGTGTATTCGTGCGATTCGGCTTTGGTTCCGACGTTCCCGAGTAACCCCGACAACAGCGCGCGGTGAATCGCATCAGATTTCTGAGGCGAGACAATCGGCTCCTGAATCGGTCGAGGCTGCATGAGACGGATTTAAGGCACCGGGAGTAAGCACTTCAACTACGACGCGCGGAGAAGCGCTGGATGTTCTGAGAACCCTCTCCCCCTGTACTCAGGGGAGAGGGCAGGGTGAGGGGACGGCGTGTGCGAGATGGCGCTGTTTGCAAGTTGGCGCGTTCGTCCCCTGCCCTCTCCCCTGAGTACAAGGGAGAGGGAGAAAGGCTCCGCACGTTTCATCGAAGCCCGACGCTGACGTTTCCTTGCGCGTTCCGCCCGGCTAGACTTATCGAATATCACAAGGAGTCGGCATGGGTTTATTGGATGGCAAGAAGGGATTGATTCTGAACGTGGCCAACAACCGGAGCATCGCCGCTGGCATCGGCGATAACGCGGTGCGGCAGGGAGCCACTTGCGGCTTCGGGTTTTTGCCGATGGACAACATCGAGAAGTCCGAACGCCGCGTCCGCAAGGCGATGGACGAGTTTGGATTCACCGGCTCATGGCTGCATCCCTGCGACGTCGGCAGCGATGAATCGATCGAGAAGTTTTTCTCCGCCGCCCGCGAGCAGTTTGGCACGATCGATTTTCTGGTGCATAGCCTCGCATTCGCCGATCGCAATTATCTGAAGACCGATGAGGGCGTTTTAACCTCCACACCGCGCGAAGTTTTTCGGCAGGCGTTGGATATCAGCGCTTACAGCCTGATCGCGTTGACGCGGGCCGCGCTTCCGCTGATGCCGGAGGGCGGGTCGGTCATCGCGCTTTCTTATCTGGGCGCGGAGAAGGTCGTGCCCGGCTACAACATCATGGGGATCGCCAAAGCCGCGCTTGAAGCGGCGGCGCGGTATCTGGCGTTTGACCTGGGCCGCAAGAAAATTCGTGTGAATACGATTTCCGCCGGGCCGGTGAAGACGCTGGCGGCGTCGGCGGTAGGGGACCTGGACGAGATGTTTGCCCACATGGAAAAGAAGTCGCCCCTGCATCGCAATATCGACGCCGATGAAGTCGGGAAAACCGCCGTTTATCTGCTGAGCGATTTATCCAGCGGCGTTACCGGCGAGAATATTTATGTTGACAGCGGATTCAACATCGTTGGCCTGTAAATGTAGCAGGCGATCTCTGCATTTGATGCGTTAATCTTCTAAAAGGACCTCGGAATCATCGCGATAGGCCCGGATGTTGCTCTGAGTATGGCGACTGGCGATGGGAAGGCTTTTACCAGGAGCCACATATGAATAGCACGATCACAGACGCTGATACGCTGCGCGATGGCGATGATGCGCCGGGTCGGCCGTCCCGGGACTCGTGGGCGCGGGCGGCCAAGCCTAAAGACCCCGACGATTTGCCGACGCCGACACAGGTCGCCATGGACCAGGTTGATGAGGCATCGATGGAATCGTTTCCCTGCAGCGATCCGCCGGCCTATACGGCGTCGCATGCATGACTGGCAGAAGGTGTAAGTGAATTGAAGCGGCTGATTTCCAACTTGGGTGTGCTTGTTTCATTAGCCGCTTTGATTGGGTTGATCGTTCCATGGATCAGCAGCCATCAGCAGATGTCGGCAGTGACGCTGTTTCGATGGCGATATCATGGGGGCATTGCCAATTCTACAAGCTGGCAAGCGACGTTTGCGATCAGCGGCGGGGAATTTGGTATTCAGGCCGTTCGCTTCTACGGAAGTTTCCCCGTGCATTCCAAGTACCACCAGCGCTGGGGCGATGGCTTTCATGAATGGATTCATGCAGCGGGCAGACCTACGCCGTTGACTCGCTCGAATGACTGGCCCGCTCATTATGGCCTTCGCCACGGCGGCGATCCGACTCCCGATTTCATGCAGAGCTGGAGGCTTGTCCTTCCCATGTGGGGAATGGCGATTGTGTTTGCCATCGCGCCGGGAGTGTGGGCATGGCGGCGCGCCCGAAAACGCTGGAAGCCTGCCATAGCGGTTTCTCCAATAACGGTACCGGCCGAGGCCGCTGGGGGCTCCATCAAATCACTTGATCGAGCCAAATAATTTGCTCGCTTATAAAACATTGCCTCCGTTATCATGGCGGCGGGTGTTCCGTTGCTATTAATCCTATCGCAATGCCGCCGGCTGTGGGCCGGGGGCTTTCCGATTCTCGTGCAACGAAGGAGGCTCTGTGAAGAAGCGTCAAAAGCTGAGCGCGCCAGTGGATTCACCGAAATCTATCAGGCGTTCTGCCGCACGATTGCAGCATGCAGTCGTTGAGGCGCTCGAAGGGCGATCACTCATCTCTGGAACGCCGATTCCGGATGGCATCTCGTTCAGCACTGGGCTGGTCATCGTCAATACAGGTCCGACGGATGACACATCGGTTGTATCGCTCGTGCGCGGGCAGGTGCAGGTGACGCTGTCGCGCACCACGGTCAAGGTGATCGCTGGCTCGGTCATTCGTTTTACCACCAACGATCCAACGCGGACGTTTGATACCGCAGCCGTGCATAAGATCGAATTCTTCGGCGGCGACGGGAACGACAAATTCACCAACGCCACCTCGATTCCCTGCACCGCTTTGGGCGATGGCGGCGCCGACATCCTCATCGGCGGCAGCGGGAAGGATATTCTCAGCGGCGGTCTGGGGGATGACTCGATGGTCGGCAACGGCGGCGATGACAGCATCACCGGCGGCGGCGGCAATGACACCGGCGTCTGCGGCGACGGAAACGACACCTTCACCAGCAGCGACGGTAATGATTCCGTCAGCGGCGGAAATGGAAACGACATCATCAACGTCGGCAACGGAAACAACACCATCAACGGCGGCGCGGGAAATGATTCCATCACCGCCGGCTCCGGAAACGATCTGCTCATGGGCGGCGACGGAAACGACAGCATCAACGGTGGAGGAGGAAGCGATTCCCTCGAAGGAGACGCCGGCAACGATGCCCTTAATGGCGGCGCGGGAAGTGATACTTACGTCTTCGTCGGCGCTTCGCTGGGCACCGATACCATCACCGAAGCCTCCAACATTGACGAGGACAAGCTCGATTTCTCGAAATTTGGGAGCGGCGGCGTCATCTTCCTGCCAACGGCGGCAACAACGACGACTTCAGCGCCGACAGCGCTCGATACACAGCCCTCAATCGGTCCCGCGGCGGTGGTAACGAATCCAATTGTCGGTCTCAAGAATGGCGTCGAGTTGGACACGCGCATTTCGGCGGTGCCGCTCGCGCTACGGGTTGACCGGTTCCCGACGATCGTAGCGCCGACCGGCGGCGTGAATGTCGATCTCACCAAGACCGGCACGCTTACGATTAATCAGAACAACCTCGTGCTGAAGATCGCCAACGCCAACGCGATTGAAGATGTGATCGGCAGCCCGTATGCCGACGTTATCAAGGGCAATGGCCGAACCAATCACATTTCCGGCGGCGGCGGGAATGACATGCTATACGCCGGCACTGGCCGCGCGATTCTGGATGGCGGCGCGAATGATGACACGCTGGTGACGGTCGGCGGATCGACCAGTGATCAGCTCACCGGCGGCACCGGCTCCGATAGCTTCTGGCTCGATATCAATTCGACCGAGAAAGTCACCGACGCCTCGACGGCGGAGACTAACGCGCATCACGTCCACCGCATCGTGAAGTTTACGCCGCTCAAGGTGAATGGCGTTTCCGTCGGCACGCCAAGCCTGCAGCGGCTTGGCCAATCTATTGCCGACCCTAAGACCCAGGCGGGCGATGCAGTGCATTATGCGAGCTTCCGATCCGATCCACTCTTCGCGCCAGATGGGCCTTCGCTCAACGACATTTTCCAGGGCAATCTGGGAGATTGTTATTTCCTCTCCATGCTCTCCGGCCTTGCGATGAACTACCCGGATACGATCCGCCAGACCGTGGTCGATCTGGGCGATGGAACTTTTGCCGTCGATTTCCACACCGCCCTGGGGCTCGATGCCTATCTCCGTATTGATGCCGACCTGCCCGTCTACTCGGATGGCTCGCTCGCCTATGCTGGCGTTGGCCACGACAATGCACTCTGGGTGCCGATCCTGGAAAAAGCCTGGGCCTTTTATCGCAACAACGGCGGGCGCTACGACGACGTGAACGGTGGCAACAGCCCCGGCATCGCCCAGGCAGCCGCGCTGCATCTAACGGAGCTTTCGTTCCCCAACTGGCCGCCGAGCAACGATCCCCCGGGCATCTTCACCAGCGCCGATCAATACTTGAACACCATCGACGCCCAGCTCAAGGCCGGCAAAGCCGTCACGATCGGCGGTCCGGTCCACTGGGAACTGGAAACTGTCGCCGGCGCCAAACGCGGGCAGCACATTTACCAGGCGTACAAGGTCCTGCGCGATTCGCACAACAAGCCGATCACGCTGGTGGTGCGAAATCCGTGGGGCTCGACCGGGCCGAAAAATGACGGCTATCTGTACCTGTCCGAAGCGCTGGTCTTCGGCAGATCCGGGGGTTTCGCGGCGTACTCGCCGATCTAAATCGAACGTCCGGCGACAATCTTGGCCGCCCATCCCCGCTGGCTCTCCGGCAAGAACTGCGGCGGCTGATCGTATCGAAGCAGCCGCTCGTAGCGGCCGCGCTCATACGTTTGTTGAAAAACATCTGCCAGGTTCAGAGCAATATCGCTTTCCTGCGGGCGAAGAGGAATCGGAATTGTTGGCAGAGGGTCGCGATAGGACCAGGCATAGATCTCGCATTGCCTTGTTGATTCCGCGCGCGTGATGAATGAGTAACAATCACCGGCGGGCAAGGGAACGAGCATTTGGAGTCGCTCGCCCTGTGCCAGAAAGTCAAACTCGACGAGATTGATTTGATGATGAGCTAATTGCTTTCGCTTCACGAGATAAGCCACGCGGTCTTCGCTCCCGCGGCGTTTGTTGCTTGGAGAAAGCAGCTCGATGTCGGTGACGACTCGAGCCTCGGGAACATAGGTAATCTCAATGTAGACTTCCGTCGGCGGCTCTACCCACTCTGTTTGGGGGAGCACGTGCGGCTCCAACGTGGCCACACCTTGCCGCGTCGAAAGCGGATCAATGGGACCATTTCTGGTCTGCTCGACGGCCACATCCGGCAGAATGATGTGCGAAGTAATCTCGCCGCGGTCATCCTGGCTCAACAGTTGAATTCGTTCATTGAGACTCGCCACATAATTGTCCGGCAGTCGCTGATTCAATTGTTCGCGGCAGCCAACGAGAAAATCAGTGTGAAAATCCGCCCATTTCCCCGACGCTTCGATGTATGGATCCAAACCTGGAAATGGACTGCGCATAGAACTCCACGATTAGTCAACCAGCATATCACATCTGAGCGGCCGCTTCATGCGATCATCTGCGCCAATCGCGGCGGCGCTTCTACTGGTTGCAGCTTCGCCTTTAGATAATGCCCGGTAAAACTCTCCGGATCCTCGGCGATCTGCTCGGGCGTTCCGGTGGCGATGACGCGGCCGCCGCCGGCGCCGCCTTCGGGGCCCATGTCGATGATCCAGTCGGCACACTTGATCACATCCAGATTGTGCTCGATCACCAGCACCGTGTTCCCCATATCGGCGAGGCGATTGAGCACGTTCAAGAGGTTATGGATGTCGGCAAAATGCAAGCCGGTCGTCGGCTCATCGAGCACATACAGCGTGTGACCTGTCGAATTTTTGCCCAGCTCCGTTGCGAGCTTGACGCGCTGGGCTTCGCCGCCGGAAAGTTGGGTGCTTGGCTGGCCGAGCTTGACGTAAGTGAGGCCGACATCATTGAGCGCCTTGAGCGCGCGATGGATTTGCGGGAAGTTCTCGAAAAAGACCAGCGCCTCTTCGACCGTCATGTTCAGCACGTCGGAGATGTTTTTGCCGCGGTAATGGATTTCCAGTGTCTCGGCGTTGTAGCGCTTGCCGTGGCAAACTTCGCAGTTGACGTAAACATCCGGCAGAAAGTGCATCTCGATGCACTTGGTGCCCTGCCCCTGGCAGGCTTCGCAGCGGCCGCCTTTGACATTGAAGCTGAAGCGGCCCATCTCGTAGCCGCGAATTTTGGCTTCGCGCGTCATCGAGAACGCCTTGCGGATTTCGTCGAAGACACCTGTGTACGTCGCCGGGTTCGAGCGCGGCGTGCGGCCGATCGGGCTCTGGTCGATCTCGATCACCTTGTCGATCTTGTTCAACCCGTTCAGCGATTTATGCTCGCCCGCCTTCTCTTTGGACGCATAGAGCTTGCGCTTGATTGCCGGCAGAAGCGTTTGATTGATAAGCGTCGATTTTCCCGAGCCGCTCACGCCCGTGATGCAGACCATCCCGCCGAGGGGAATGCGCACGTCCACGTTCTTGAGATTATTTTCGCGGCAACCCTTCAGCTCCAACGCGTTCTTATCTAAGTCGAGCCGCCGTCGTTGGGCGGGTGTGACGATGGCGTATTCGCCGGTCAGATATTTGATGGTGACGCTCTGGTCTTCCGAAAAGACCTGTGGAATCGGCCCCGCGCAAACCACATTACCGCCGTGCGCGCCCGCGCCGGGGCCGATGTCGATCAGGTAATCCGCCGACCGGATGCAGTCTTCATCGTGCTCGACCATCAGCACCGTATTGCCGATCGCCTGGAGGCGCTTGAGCGTGCGAATCAGTCGTGTGTTGTCGCGCTGATGCAGGCCGATGGTCGGCTCATCGAGCACATAGCAGACGCCGACCAGACCGGATCCGACTTGTGTGGCCAGGCGGATGCGCTGGGCTTCGCCGCCGGAGAGCGTGGCGGTTTTGCGGTCAAGCGTGAGATAGCCGAGGCCGACATCGACCATGAAACCGAGCCGCGCGCCGATCTCGCGGACGATCGGCTCGGCGATGCGCGTCCCTTCTTCGCCAAGCCGAAGCTGGTCGAAAAACTGCTTCGCCCGGGCGACGGTGAAGCGGCTGACATCGTCGATGGAGTAACCGGGCAGTGTAACGTCACCGAGCTTCGTGCCAGACGACGGATTCGTCGTCGGCTTCTCTCCCTCCTCCGGTATTCCGGGGGAGGGTCGGGGAGGGGGCTGGGTAGAATGAATATCTTTGGCGCGAACCCCCACCCAAGCCCACCCCCGGAGTACCGGGGGAGGGAACAGGCGCTCGCGCGCAGAATCCGCAGACACGTTGGCGGCAGGATTCTCGAGCGTGTGCAAGCGTACCGCCAGAACTTCCTTCTTCAGCCGCGTGCCGCCGCAGGTGGCGCACGGCTGTTCTGACATGTATTGATGCAGCCGGGTTTTGACAAACTCGCTTTCGGTGTTCTCAAATCGCCGCTGCAGGTTCGGCACAACGCCTTCAAACCAGGTGCCGGTGCCTTGATCTCCCTTGGCATCAGTGCCGTACATCAGAACCTGCTGCACCTTCTTGGGGATTTGCGAATACGGTCCGGTGTAGCTGACGCCAAAGTCGCGGCAAAACTGGCGCAGCACGCGGCTGTAATAGATGTTCATCCGCTTGCCATGCTTGCGCCACGCTTCGATCGCGCCGGTTTCCAGCGAAGTGGAGTCATCAGGAACGATCAACTCCGGATCGAACTTGAGTGTCGTTCCCAACCCATGACACGCCGGACATGCCCCATGCGGCGAATTGAAGCTGAATAGCCGCGGCTCCAGTTCCGGCAGCGAAACTTCCGGATGCTCGGGGCAGGCGAACTTCTCGCTGTAGATCTGATCCTTCCAGCTATTATCCGGCTGAGCGACCGAGACAATCACCAATCCCTGCGACAGCTTGAGTGCCGTCTCGACAGAATCCGCCAGGCGCGAACGGATTTCGGGCTTGAGGACGATTCGATCAACGATCGCTTCAATGTTGTGCGTGAAAGTCTTCTTCAGCGCCGGCGCGTTTTCCGGTTTTTGCAGCTCGTGGATTTGCCCATCGACCCGGGCTCGCACGAATCCCTGTTTGTGAATCGCGCCAAAAATGTCCTTGTGCTCGCCTTTCTGCCCGCGCACCAGCGGCGAAAGGATCATCACCTTCGTCCCCGGCGGCTGCTTCATGACGGCATCGACGATCTGCGACGGCGTCTGGCTGGCGATCTCCCGGCCGCAGACCCAGCAGTGGGGCGTGCCGGCGCGGGCGAAGAGCACGCGGAGGTAATCGTAGATCTCGGTTGTCGTCGCTACAGTCGAACGGGGGTTGCTCGAAGCCGATCGTTGCTCAATTGCAATCGTCGGCGGCAATCCTTCGATCTCATCGAAATCCGGCTTTTGAAGCTGGTCGAGGAATTGCCGCGCGTAGGCGGATAAAGATTCAATGTATTTGCGCTGTCCCTCGGCATAAACTGTATCGAAGGCCAGGGTCGATTTTCCCGAACCGGAGAGGCCGGTAATGACGACGATCTGATCGCGCGGACTCTCCACGTCGATGTTCTTCAGGTTATGCTCGCGTGCGCCGCGGATACGGATCGATTTAAGGCTCATGTGATGAGGCGATTGTACGGCTGATGTACGATATGCTCAAACGGCTCTCATTGTTCGGCCAATTATCAGCCGATATCCCCGACTACGGGACGCTGTGGGTATGGGCAATCGCAACTGGATCCTCGCGGCATGCGCCGGCCTCGCCATGGCCGGCTGCGGGCACGGCCCGCGCAGCGTGAGTGATCCCGATCCGGCGGATAAAATCCCGGCGATGAAGGAAGCCGCCCAAACCCACAATCAGCGGGCGATTCCGCAAATGGTCGCCGACCTGGACAGCGATGACCCGGCTGTCCGCCTCTATTCGATTGACGCGTTGCAGAAGCTTACTGGCCAGACGTTCGGCTACCGATACTATGATGACGACGAGGCCCGCAAGCCCGCCGTCGCGAAATGGAAGCAGTGGTTGCTCCACAAATGAAAGATCTGCATCTCAACGTCACCAGCGATCCTGAGCACCTGTCGGAAGTCCGGCGGGCGATCGAGGAGTTTTGCACCAACGCCGGGTTTGACGCGAAGACGACGGGCGAAATCGGACTGGTCGTGAATGAAGCGATGGCAAATATTATTCGCCACGCATACCGTGATGCGCCGAAGAAGCCCATTGAGGTGGAAGCGCAGTTCGGCGGGGGTATACTTCGGGTGCGGCTGCGAGACTGGGGCAACGGCGTCGATCCGAGCCGCCGGCCCGATAAAACCGATCCCCTGACCCCCGGTGGGCTCGGCCTGGTCTGCATGCGAAAGCTGATGGATGAGACAAGATTCGTTCCGCAGCCGGATGGAATGTTGTTGGAGTTGAAGAAGAAATTGAATAAGTAGTCAGAAGGCAGTAGGCAGTAGTCAGAAATGAATTCGGCTACTTGGGTCTTTCTGCCTACTGCCTTCTGCCTTCTGCCTTCTGCCTACAGATTAACCCATGGACCTCACCACCGGCAGCGAACTTGTTCCGCAGGCACGCATCGAAGGCGATGCGCTGATTCTGGTTGCGCATGGGGAAATCGATCTTCACAACAGCCCGGAACTGCGGACAGTCATCTTCCATTTCATGACCCGACATCCGGTTAAAAAAGTGATCATTAACATGGCCCAGGTGCCATACATGGACAGCAGCGCGGTGGCGGTGCTGGTGGAGGCGATTCGCCGCCTCAAGCCGGTGGGAGGCAAGCTCTGCCTGACATCGCTTCAGCCGCGCGTTCTGGGCCTGCTGGAGATTGCGCGCCTGGTCAGCATTTTTACAATCGCCAAAGACGAAGCCGACGCGTTGACGAAATAGTCTTTAAGTGGCATGGGCGGCTCGCCCGTGATTTATCGGCCGAGTACGGCCGATCATGCGCGAGCCGCCCATGACACGTAAATGATGACCGAATCTTCCCCCAAATCCCCACAGTCTCCCTCCGCGATTTCGCGCGGGATTATTGCCGTCGGCAATCGGGCCATTGGCTTGATCGAATTCATCGGCGGGATGGGATACCTCATTCGCGACACGGTTCGCTCCGCGCCGCGCGGCTTGCTCGCGCGACGGGGCCGCAGGCTCGGGTGGCGCAATCTCTGGGCGCAGATGGTTCGCGTCGGCGTGCGCAGCATCCCGATTGTCTGCCTCGTGCTCTTTTGCATCGGCGCGATCCTATCGCTGCAGATGGCTCCAATTCTCAAAAATTACGGCGCGGTTTCTCAAACTGCGAACATCATCTCGATTGCCACCTTTCGCGAGCTGGGGCCGCTGGTGAGCGCGATTGTGTTGACCGGCTTCGCGGGCGCGAGCATTGCCGCCGAGATCGGGACGATGGTCGTTTCCGAAGAGATCGAAGCGCTTGAGGCGCAGTCGATCAGCCCAATCCGATTTCTCGTGCTGCCTCGGGTTGTCGCAACGTCACTGATGATGGTGTGCGTCGCGGTCGTCGGCGATCTGATGGGCGTGAGCGGCGGCCTCTTTGTCGCCAGCAATTTCCTGGGCGTCAGCGGCGAGCAATATTTCCGCAAAACCTTCGAAGCAATCCTCGTTCGCGACTTTGTAACGGGTTTAATCAAAGCCGGCGTCTTCGGCACGATCATCAGCTCACTGGCCTGCTACCTGGGAATGGGCGTCACCGGCGGCGCCCAAGGCGTCGGCGTCGCGACGACGAGAACCGTGGTGTTGACGATCGTTGCGCTGATCACTGTTGACCTGATGTTCACAGCGGCGTTTTACTATTTTGGATGGTGAGGAGAGAAATGCTGAATGCTGATTGCTGAATGCTGATTGAAGAGACGACGCCTTGTGTTCCTATTCAGCATTCAGCAATCAGCATTCAGCATTCACCACTAGCGTTCAGTATGGCGTCGGCAATTCAAGTCCAAAGCGTCACCAAGATCTACGCCGGGCGCACCGTGCTCGATGGCGTCTGCCTTGACGTGCGCGAGGGGGAAACGCTGGTCATTCTCGGCGGGTCCGGCTCGGGGAAATCCACCTTGCTTCGCCTGATGATCGGCAATGTCCCCTACGATGGCGGCGAGATCTTCGTCGGCCACGCCAACAAGAGCATCGATAAGATGAGCGAGCCGGATCTGGAGCTCTACCGCAAATCGCTGGGCGTGCTTTTCCAGAGCGGCGCGCTTTACAACTCGATGAGCGTTTTTGAAAACGTCGCGCTGCCCTTGCGCGAGCACACCGATCTGCCGGAAGAAACGATCGAGATCATGGTGAAGATCAAGCTAGAGCTGGTCGGCCTGCGTGAGCATGCGGACAAGATGCCGGCAGAGCTTTCGGGCGGCATGAAAAAACGCGCGGGCCTGGCGCGGGCGATCGCGCTGGACCCGCGGATTCTCTTTTACGACGAGCCCTCCGCCGGGCTTGATCCTGTAACCAGTGCCGAGATCGATCAGCTCATCATCGATTTGAACCGCAAGCTCGGCGTCACCAGCGTCGTCGTGACCCACGAGATGGATAGCGCGTTTCGCATTGCCGACCGAATGGTGCTGCTCGATCGCGGCAAGTTCATTGTCTCGGGAACCAGCGAGGAAATGCGCGACTCGACCGATCCGCTGGTTCGTCAGTTCGTGCATGGATTGACCGAAGGCCCGCTGACCGATCGCCGCCGGGCGGGGGGATATGAGGTGGATTTGCTCGGTGGGATATAGGAGCGATTAGATCATGGCAAAAGACCGAAACGCCTTCGTCGCCGGGCTCTTTATCATTGTCAGCTTCACGCTGATCGTTGGAGTCCTCATCCTCATTCACGGGCAGGGGATGGGACCTAAGCGCATCTACGCGGCGACGTTCAAGCTGACCGACGACGTCGGCGGACTTGCCGTCGGCGATCAGGTGCGGCTCGGCGGTGTCGCGGTCGGCGTGGTCAAAGATTTGCAGTTCTCGGGATTGGATGGGAATGAGCCGCGCGTCTTGATTCATTTTTCACTTCCCTCTGGAACGACAATTCATGAGGATGCGATCATCCGCGCCCAAAACGGAATCACCGGCACATCGGATCTGAACATCGAGAGCGTCGGCACGGGCAAAAAACTAAATGACGGCGAGATGCTCGTCGGGCGGCCCGATCCCAAGAGCGAATTCCTGGCCGGCCTCCCGAAGATCAGCGACACGGTCGGGGCATTCAAGACGACCGCAGAGTCTGCGACGACGCTGGTGCGGCACGTCAATGACAAGGTCGATCCAGTCGTCGATAAATACAACGGCGTCGCTAAGAATGCCGGCGAGGCGATGGCCGAGGCGCGCGATCTGATCGGCGACAGCAAGACCGATTTCCGCGGCACGATCAAGAATCTCAACGTCACCACCGGCTCAATCAAAGACAAGCTCCCCGGCATTCTCGATCAGTTCAGTGCTTTGCTGACTAAGGTGGATACTGCGCTCACGTCCGCCAAGAGCGCGCTTGACGACATTCAGAAAACGGTGGCAAACACGCGCGATGTCAGCGTGACGTTGCGCGAGGTTGTCAGCGGGAATCACGGCAAGCTTGATGCGATTGTGACGGGATTAAAGGCCACGAGCGACAATCTCAAGGCGACAAGCATCGAAGTCCGCCGCAGCCCCTGGCGATTGCTTTACAAGCCCTCACCCGATGAGATGGGCAACCTCAATCTCTATGACAGCGCGCGGCAATTCGCCGAAGGCGCCGCCAGCGTCAGCGACGCCGCCACCGCACTGCGCGATGCCATGAAGGATCCACAAACCGACAAGGCACAACTGCAAAAGCTGATCGATCGGCTGGATGAAACCTTCAAAGGTTTCCACCAGGTCGAGAACAAGCTGTGGACCGCCGTGAAGGAATAAAGACAATTGCCGCCTGCGTGATCCATCAGTCCGACACTCCAGAACAGACCGAAGCTCTCGCCGCCGGCTTGGCTCAAAATCTCCGTGGCGGCGAATGCATTGCCTTGGATGGCCCGCTGGGCGCCGGCAAAACGCAATTCGTCCGTGGCCTGCTGCGCGGCCTCGGCGGGCGGTCAAATTCCGTCAATAGTCCAACATACGTTTTACTGAATGTTTACGAGGGCGGCCGGTTGCCGGTGTTCCATCTGGATGCTTATCGCGTGCAGGGAGCCGACGACTTTGAAGCGATCGGATTCGGCGAATTGCTCGAGCAGCGGGGTGTTGTCGTCGTCGAATGGGCGCAGCGCATTGCCGAACTGCTGCCGGCGAATCGAATCAGCATCGTCATCGATCCGATCGACGAGCGGCGGCGGCAGATTCAGGTGACGTTGCCGGGGTGATGGGTGGAATTTCAAATCTCAAATTTCAAATTTCAGATCTGTTTCCGGCACTGAAGGCGCAGAACCAATGACACGCCACGACGAAGAAAACGAAGATTACCTCGATGACCGCGAGGATCCTGATCCGCAAGACGCCGACTGGAACATGGACCCGGCGGTCATCAAATGCCCATACTGCGGCGGCGATGTCTCGGAGGAATCCGAATACTGCCCCCATTGCGATCGATATATCTCCAAGGAAGATGCTCCAGCCAAACGCTCGTATTGGGTGATCGCCGGCATCGTGTTCTTGATTCTTCTCGCCGTTGTGGGTTGGCTGTGGATCCACCCGTTTTGATGTCTCAGGCATGCATCTCACTTCGTTGCGCCAACACGTCGCGCACCGTTTGCCGAAGCATATCCGGCAGCAGCGGCTTTTCCAGAAAGGCCGCCGCGCCCATTTTGCGGGCGGCGATTGCCGTCTGTTCACAGCCATAGGCGGTCAGCACGATCACTTTCGATGTGGATTGGCCGGAAAGTTCTTTCAGGACGGCGATGCCCATCATGCGCGGCATCGAAAGGTCGAGGATCACCACATCCGGCGCGCTTCGCCGCACCGATTCCAGGGCTTCCAAGCCGTCGGCGGCTTCCTCAACGCGATATCCCTCGGCTTCGAGACAGGCTCGCAAAACGAGCCGTATGCGGCTTTCATCATCCGCTATGAGCACTCGCGGGCGCGGGGCGAACGCCCCGGTCGCCGGCCGCCCCAGCTCGGGCGTCCGAATCGATTCCATCGTACAACTCCTGCGAGCCAGCAGAAACTTCGCCCCGGACGATGGCGGCGTCAGCCCGACGCAAAGTGAAAGCGAATTCCGTGCCGCGCCCTTCGGCGCTTTCAACTCGAATCCTTCCTCCGTGGGCCTCGACGATATCCTTGCTGATCGCCAGCCCAAGACCCGACCCGCTCCCACCCACCTGGCCCGGCACGCGGAAGAATTTTTCAAAGATCCGATGCAGATACGGGCGCGGAATGCCATCTCCGTCATCGCTGACGTAAAACTCGACCCATTCTCCCGCCGCCCGCGCGCCCAGGCGAATGTGCCCGCCGGCGGGGGTGTGCCGCAGCGCGTTGTTTAACAGGTTACTTAGAACATGGCCGATTCGCGTGGAATCAGCCTGCACCAGCCCCAGATCAGGTATCGCATCGACCGTGAGGGTGACGGTTTGCAGATCGCAAGCCGCCTGCTGTTCTTTGGCGGCGCGCGCGATGAGCTGCTGGGGTGAAATGGGCTGCTGCTCCATCAGGGCTTTACCGGATTCGATCCGCGCCATATCCAGCAGATTCTCGACGATCTGGTGCAATCGTTCGGCATCATCGCGCGCGGCGCTCAGCAACTCCTTCTGCTTTTCCGCGAGCGCGCCCACCTTCTGTTCTGTAATCAGATGCAGCACCATTCGCATCGACGTGAGCGGCGTCTTAAGCTCATGGCTCACCATCGATAGCAACCCGTTCTTCATCTCATCCAGCCGTCGCAGGCCCGTTACATCCACCAGAATAATCGTCGCGCCGATTGCTGTTCCCTGCCCGTCGGCAATGGGAACCGTGCGCGGAAGAAACGCGCGGGTTTCGCCGGCATCCTCGACCTGAATCGTCGACTCATAGCTGCTCAGCGCGTGTGCATGTTCGGTGCGGCTGATGCGGCGATACAGATCGACGAGCCAACCACTGGAAAGCGCGGCGACATCCGTCCCCGGCTTGATGCCAAACAGATTCTTCGCGGTTTCATTCGCCAGCTCGATGCGGCCTGCGGGATTGAGCACGATTACCGCATCCGGCAGACTGTCGATCGCGAGCTGGGTAGTGCGTTCGGTGCGGACCAGCCGCTCATGCTCGATTCGCCGATAGGCGCGCAACTGCGTCGTCATCTGATTGAACGCCGCCGCCAGAGTTCCCAGTTCATCTCGCGTTCGGACGGGTACGGTGAGATTCAGATTCCCCTGCTCGATCTGCCTGACCGAATCGGTCAGCACGCGCACTGGCTGCAATATGAACCGCCCAATCAACAATGCAAACAGCAGCGCCAGCGCGGCGCCGCAAATCGTGAGCATATGCATCGCCGACCGAAAATGCCCCGCGGTTCCCCGCGCGCGGCTGTGCGCGCTGAGCATCCCATTGAGATTCATCTCGATCAGCCCGTGCATCGCCGACTCAACTTCCATCGCCTTGGGAAGGCCGAATTTCGCGTATGATTCGCTACGCTGGGCCAGTGGAATCGATTGATCGAGCAGCGTTGGATAAAACCGGCGATAATCCTTCCATAATGCCGCCATCCGCTCGGTGGCATCGCGCTCCCCGCTCATCGTCGCGGCAATCCGCTGGCCACCGAGGCGCTGCTCAAACTGGGTTTGCCAGCGATCCAGTTCGGCACGATCGATCGGGCTATTGCGCCAGAAATGCTGCTGCAGCGCCGTATCGATGTGATCGACGGCGCTGTTCATGTCTTCGCAGGCCGCCACGCTCTGGAACTCTTCGTTGAAGGTTCGCTCCATCGCGCCGCTGTAGCGATCGAGTACGGACTCTCCCAGCAGGCTGACGGTCACGAGGATCACCAGCATTCCGCCGAAGCCCAGGAGAAGTTTCGCGCGCAACCCCACCATCTCAGTGGATCTCTTGAGCGAGCGCTGTGCCAGAGCCATGCCCACTTCCTGCGATGAATGGCGGACGCCAGGCAGCCGGAATTTCAAACTGAAAAGCTAAATTCCGTACTTTTTCCGCCGACGCCATAGCGTAACCGTATCCATCCCCAAAATCTGCGATGCTTTCTCAATTGAAGGCGTCGAAGCCAGGACGGCGCGAATGTGCAACTCCTCGACTTTTTCCATCGGAATGGGATCACCAATTGCCGCCGATGCAGTCGGACGATTCTGCATTGATGCCGGCGAAAGCATGAGATGTTCCGGCCCCACCTGCTCGGCGCGGCAAAGAATCGCCGCCCGCTCGATCACATTGCGCAACTCCCGCACATTGCCCGGCCAGCGATACGATCGCAGCTCCGCCTTGGCCTGATCCGAGAAACCGGTGGCCGGCCGGCGATGTTGCCGCGCCAGATGCAGCAGCATGCCTTCGGCCATGGCGATCACATCATCCGGCCGCTCGCGCAGCGGCGGAAGATCGATGCGGATCACGTTGATTCGATAAAGCAGATCTTCGCGAAATCGCCCTTCGGCGACCGCCTGCTCGAGATTGACGTTGCTCGCACTAATGACACGCACATCCGCCACGCGCGTGGCGGGATCGCCGACGCGTTCGTAACAATGATCCTGCAAAAACCGCAGCAGCTTGGGCTGAAGGCGCGATGGAAGATCGCCGATTTCATCGAGAAAAAGCGTGCCGCCCTCGCTGGCGGCAATGCGCCCCGGATTATCGCGCACCGCGCCGGTGAACGCGCCCTTGATATGCCCAAACAACTCGCTTTCCAGCAATTCCGGCGAAAGTGCGGGGCAGGCGACCGTGGAAAAAGGTTTCTCCGCGCGTCGGCTCCAGGAGTGCAGCGCGCGGGCAAGCACGCCTTTCCCGGTGCCGCTCTCTCCGCCAATCAACACGCTCACATCGCTGTCGGCAACATCCCGCGCCAGGCTGATCGCCCGCTGCATCAACGGGCTGCTCGTCGATAGATCGATCGGCGGCCCGCCGGCACTGGCGGCACCCTGCAAATCCGCCAGCTTCTGCTCCAGCGCCCGCAGATCGGCCACTTTCTTGACCGCCAGCGAAACCTGCGCAGGGGTGAAGGGTTTGGAAAGGTAATCCGAAGCCCCGCGCTTCATCGACTCGACGGCACTATCCACCGAGGCATACGCCGTGATCACCACGACCTTCATCCAAGGCCCGGCCGACAGCAGTTTTGGAATCAAATCCAGCGCGCTATCCTTCCCCAAATACAAATCGACAAACGCCACATCAAACGAGCGATGGTTCGCCGCCGATAGAGCTTCGGCGGCTGTCCCGACCGCAAAAGGGCGGTGCCCCTCCGCCTCCAAACAGGCGGCGAGCGCTTTGCGAATGTTCAACTCGTCGTCAACGACCAGAACATTCAAGGATGGTGGCTGCGATTCGGTCATCGAACTGCCTCGGGCGGATCAAGTTGCCAGTTGCCAGTTACCAGTTGCCAGGGCGGAGGGAAAGACCCGGTTCGGTCTGGCAACTGACAACTGGCAACTGACAACTCAATTCTCGTTTGTTCCCTTCACCGCTTCAATCGATTCAAACTGAAAACTGGCAACGCCTTGCCATTTCAGTTTGAAAGCGGAATCTTGTTATCCGGATGATTAGCGCGGCTGATTGCGTGAAGTTTCGCGATCATCGCGGCGGCATGGATTTCGCTTTAGGGCAGGCAGCAGCGGCCGGGACCGCAAAGCGAGCCCGAACCGGCCGTTGTCGGCGTCAGGTGTTTGACACGGACGCCTCTTCGAGCTGGTCCGCCGCGCGGTGCGGCGGCCCAACCCACGGAGAACCCCGCTGCCGGACGCGGCGGGGTTTTCTTTTTGCGCCCATCCTGCTGGTGCGAGCCCCCTCATTGCTCGACAAACACTCTTCGAGTACATGATAGCCCGCGCATGGAGTCGCGGCGTCTCGCCCCGGTTGCTGCGACCTGCGGTCGCGCCGTTACGCGATTCGCAACGATCCGGAATAACTGCGATTCGCAGAAATCGGGGCGAGACGCCCCGGCTGTGTGCGATTATTGATGCACATCCTCTACGTCCACCCCAACTTCCCCGCACAATTCGGCCACATCGCCGGCGCTCTGGTCCGCCAAAAGAATTGGCGCGCCACATTCATCAACCAGGCCGTCGAAGGAAAGCAGGGAGGCGTCGATTGCATCAAGTACAAAGTCGCCGGCGGCGCGACGACCCAAAACCATTACTGCAGCCGCACTTTCGAAAACGCCATCTGGAACTGTGACGGCGTCTATCAGGCGCTCAAGGATCGCAAGGACGTCCAACCCGACTTAATCGTTGGTCACAGCGGATTCGGCACGACGCTCTTCCTTCGCGAGCTTTATCCTGATGTGCCGCTCATCAACTTCGGCGAATACTTCTACTCCACCGGCGGCTCCGATAGCGACATGAACTTCCGCGCCGACTTGAATTGGCCGATGACCCACGCGCAGCTTCATCGCGCTCGCTGCCGCAATGCGATGATCCTGCTCGATCTGCAGAATTGCCAGACCGCTTACACGCCGACGCAATTTCAGTTTTCCCGCTTTCCGATCGAGTATCGGCCGAAGCTCAACATTATCTTCGACGGCGTCGATCGCGCCGTCTATCACGGCCACGATGAATCGCTGCGCCCGCCTCCCGCGGAGCGCACCGTCCGCAAGATGGCCGGCGTCGATGTGCCGGCGAGCACGCGCGTCGTCACTTACGTGAGCCGCGGGTTTGAGAGCATGCGCGGGTTTGATATTTTCCTGCGTGCCGCGAAGCTCATCGCCGCGCAATATCCGGATGTGATCTTCTTCGTCGTCGGCACCGATCGCATCTGCTACGGCGGCGATGAAAACCACACTGGCGACAAAAACTTCAAAGACTGGGCCATCGACCGCGAAAAGGTGGATCTTTCCAAATTCGTTTTCACCGGCCGCATGCATCCCACTCACCTCGCCCGCCTGCTGGCGACCAGCGATCTGCACATCTATCTCACCGCGCCCTTCGTCCTCTCCTGGAGCATGATGGACGCCCTCAGTTGCGGCACGGTAGTCCTCGGCTCCGACACCGCGCCGGTAAGGGAAATGATCCGCGACGGAGAAAACGGCCTGCTAGCCGACTTCTTCGACGCCGAGGCCATCGCGAAGAAAGCCGTCGCAGCGCTGCGAGATCCCGCGGCATTTCGTCCGCTCGGCCGCGCCGCGGAGCAGATGACTCAGAGTCAATACAGCTTGGAAGCGGTGCTTCCTAAGATGATCGACATGTACGAGAAGACCGTTGGTTCTCGCGACACAAGCTCGACGCCGCAATCAGACCCGCGGCCTGCCGCTTCGCCCTTCGCGGGATGAAAGTGCATGAAACGTGAAGACGTGAAACGTGACGGGAAAGCCGGTCTTGCGTCACGTTTCACGTCTTCACGTTTCAAAGCAAACTTGCACCAACCCCTCCGTTGCTACAATCCTCCCCATGTCCACATTCGACGTAATCGTCGTCGGCGTTGGCGCGATGGGCGCTTCGACCTGTCATCATCTTGCCAAGCGCGGCGTGCGCGTTCTGGGCCTCGAGCAATTCGATATCCCGCATGCCCTGGGCAGCTCCACCGGATTCTCGCGCATGATCCGGATGGCTTACTACGAGCATCCGGATTACGTCCCGCTGCTTCGCCGCGCGTATGAGCTGTGGCACGAATTGGAAGCCGAGAGCGGCCAAAAACTCCTGCATCTGACCAGTGGCCTTTATATCGGCCGCCCCGATGAAGAGCTGATCCGCGGCTCCCGTCAAGCCGCCGAGCAGCATCAACTTCCTCATGAGCTTCTCGATCGTCGCGAGCTTACCGCGCGTTTTCCGCAGTTCACGGTTCCCGACGATCACGTCGCGATGATCGAGCCGAATGCCGGCTTCCTGCTGCCCGAGAAGGTGATCGCGACGTATGCCGACCGCGCGCTGCGACTCGGTGCAGAGCTTCATGGCCGCGAGCCGGTGCTCGACTGGTCTTCATCGCCCGCCGGTGTCACCCTCCGCACGACGCGCGCCACCTATGAAGCCGCCCACGTGATCTTCTGCGGGGGCGCCTGGAGCGATCGCCTCCTGCGCGATCTTTACCTCAATCTCACGGTGACACGGCAAGTGATGGGCTGGGTCTGGCCAAAGCAGCCGCAACTTTTTGAAATGGGAACATTGCCGGTCTGGGCGATCGGCTACCCCGATGGCAGCCTCCATTACGGCTTCCCGATTATCCCCGATTGCCCCGGCCTGAAGATCGCCTTGCACGCCCCCGGCCCGCCGACCGATCCTGATCGCGTCGCCCGCGACCCACAGCCCGGCGACGAAGCCACCTTCCGCCCCGCGCTGCAAAAGTTCCTCCCCTCCGCCGACGGCCCGCTGCTGGCGATCCGCACCTGCCTCTACACCAACAGCCCCGACCACCACTTCATCCTCGACCGCCACCCCCAACACGCCAACGTCACCCTAGTCTGCGGCTTCAGCGGCCACGGCTTCAAATTCACCAGCATCATCGGCCAGATCATGGCAGACCTGGCGCTCGAGGGAATGACAAACCTTCCCGCGCAGTTTCTAAGCCTCGCGCGTTTCGATAAAAAATGATCAAGAGGTTTCAGGTGTCGAGGGTCAGGAAGATGCTATCGCCTGCTCTGGAAACGTGATGCCGGTTTGCGACATGGCGCCATGTTACAAATGTTACCAGATGTTACCACTCCAGCACTGGATTACCATAATACTGCTATAATACATAAGTCCATATTAGGCAAGTGGTTACATCATCGCAACGAGCAGCCGCGCGGTCGGAGGGTGTAACATGGCAACAGGGACGGGAGACGAGACGACTCGGCGGTTATCGTACGGCTAATTCATGTTATGTGTTTCAAACGAAAGGCTCCAATGACCCCCGGCACCTCAGACAAGGATCGGCTTGCGGCGCTTCTGGAACAATTCCTCCGTGCGCCGGTGGCTACCAGTGCCGATCGCATGGTTAAGGATCAGTTGCTCGATGAGTTGCAGGATGCGGTTGGAATGGCGGGGAAGATGGCGACGGAAAAAGATATCGTTCGTCGCGCGGAGAATCTGCTGGCGGGGAAGTAGACATTTCGGCTCCGCGTTAAATGCGGCTTGTTTTCGGGGCATCTTTGGATGCCGCCGAGGCGGGGGGATTTTGGCTATTGTCTAAAACTATTGGCGCGCCTCATCATCGATATTTGACAGTTGAAGTTAAAACGTGTTCCGTGATTCACCAACCAGACTCGGTTTTGCGGGTCTGGATACTGATCGCCTTTGGAGTTGTCGCGGCATTTGCCACGCGGGCGACGGGAAAGAGGATCGCGAAGAAAGGAATCGACCATGAGAAAACACTTCGTATTGGCGGCGTTGGCGTTGGGGGCATTCACGAGCAGCGGCTTTGCCGCCGAATCGGCCGCGGAAAAGGCGCTGCGCGAGTATTACCCGCCGCAGACGCGAGTTCATCTGGAGAACAAGAGCAAGACAAACGGCGTCGAAATCGAGCATTACGAAGTCACGATGCCCAATGGCAAAGCGCTCGCCAGCGTCACCGGGCGCGGTGACCTGCTCACCACCGGATGGCCCGTGGGCATGGCGGAACTCACCCCGGGCGCCCGAGAAACGCTGGCGGTTTTCAAGACGCCGGCGCAAAACCTCACGCTCGAGCAGGTTCACGCCTTCTACGTCGTGATCGATGCCGGCCGCAACCAGCGGTTCGTGGCGGAGATTGACGCCGTCGGTCGCCTTAAGGATTTGAAATCGCCCGAGGAGCTTCACGACGATGCGAAGCTCGTCCCCGCGCCGGCGGCCGTTGTCGGGCAGATCAAGCAAGTCGCGGCCAAGCGCTTCAAAGGCGAGCAGTTGGAAAACGTCTTTGAAGCAAGCCGCAATCCGGGCTACTACATGATCCAGATGAAGAACCAGCACGGGAACGGCTGGTCGATCATGAACGCCCAGGACGATACGATCGAATATCGGACAGCAGTGGCCAAAGACTCACTCCCGGCCGCCGTCCAGGCAACAATCGACAAAGAGCTCAAGAATGACAAAATCCTCAACATTCAGGCCGGCGGCTCACGCCTCTATCAAGTGACGCAAACGATTGGCGGCGAGCAGATCACCATGCTGATCACGCCCAACGGCTCGGTCGATTGGATGAACACGCGCCAACTGCATCGCGGCAGTCAACAGACCGAGGCCGAAACCATCGGACATCGCCTGCAAGGCGGGAAGTGATCGGTATTGGCGCACAGATTCCGATTACAGATAGTTGCTGAAACGTGAAGACGTGAAACGTGAAGACGTGAAACGGGACGGGCTTCTCTCGCTCCGTCACGTTTCACGTTTCACGTTTCACGTTTCACGTTTCACGTTTCACGTTTCACGTTTTACGTTTCATGTTTCATCGATCGCGATCTGAGAATGAACCTCTTTAAGGAATAATCGCCTTACCAGTCGCGTCGGTGCCCCAGAAGTTGCCTGATGTGCCGGTGAAGTCGTAGACGAAGCCGGCGGGCGAGGAGAGGGCCGCGCCGCTGCCATCGGCGACGGTGCTCTGCCACGATTGGCCCGCCGCCAGCGGATTGGACGGCATCGATTGCATGTAAGGACCAAACGGGCCCGTCGTGGACGAGCCACTGTACGCGGCCCCGTTCTGGTCGGTCTTGGTTGTCAGTTGCGTCCAGAAGACGTTGCTGTCAAAACCGGAAGCGCCGGTGCCGGGCAGGACGCCATTGTGCTGCACCTGGTAGAGCGCGATCTCGCTGCGCACTGTCTGGGCGGTGCTTGCCAGCGTGCTCTTGCGGGCGTCATTGGTGGCGCTGCTGAATTGCGGGATGACAATCGCCGCCAGAATGCCAAGGATAATCACGACGATCAGGATTTCGATCAGCGTAAATCCGCGGCGTGAAGTTGAACGTTCCATATTCAATTCCTCCGAGAGTCGCCGGTCGCCCGCGCAACCATTGATCGCGCGAACTCCCGGCTCCCTAAATCCATCGAATTCGTCGGGGTGATTGAACAGAAAGATTGAAGATTATCCCTCCATGAAGGCGGCAAATTCCGGGCAGACAGGAAGGATGCACCCTTTATCGGGGGCAGGTCCGATAAGACGCTGACCGAATCACAGAAGCAGGAACAACCCTGAGATGACCGTCGTGATGCGGGCCATGCGCGAAATCTTTTCGACGTTCTCCGCGATCGTGAACGAGCGGATTGTGCAGAATCCAAATAGATTTGATGAAGCCGAGCGATCTTTGCTTGACCCGCCCTTGAACGATCACGAATCTGGCAGCCATGAAACGTCGACTCTTCGCGCTCCTGGTTCTACTTTCCTTCCCAGTGTCGGCTTTTGCCTGGGGCGGTGAGGGGCATCAGATCGTCGGTCTCATCGCCGAAGAGCGGCTCACGCCCGCGGCGAAAGCGGGGATTCATGATTTGCTCGGCGATGCAAACATCTCCGATGCCGAGATCGCGAGCTGGGCGGACAATGTCCGTCGCGAGCGCAGCGAAACGGGGCCCTGGCATTACGTGGATATTCCGACCGATGCGCCGGCATATGACAAGCAGCGCGATGGGCAGCAGGGGAACAACGTCATCGACAAGATCAACGACTTTGCGAAGGTGCTGGCCAACAAGAATGCGTCCAAGACAGAACGCGCCGATGCGCTGAAGTTTCTCGTGCATTTTGTTGGCGATCTTCATCAGCCGCTGCATTGCGCCGAGCGCAATCACGACAAGGGCGGCAACGCGCGGCTGGTTTTCTTCCTCGATGCTCCAATGGCCACAAATCTGCACTCGGTGTGGGACATGTCGATCCTTTTGAACCGCATGGGGGAAACGCCGGTGCTCAAATATGCGCTGGCGCTCAACGCGAAGATCCGCACCGCGCAGGCAAAGGAGTGGTCAAAGGGAACCAGCGAGCAATGGGCGAATGAGGGGCATGATGTGGCGGTGAAAATCGTCTACGCCGGCGTGCCGGTGGATGGGCCGCCGCCGAAGTTGGATCAAGTGTACGTCGATCGCGCGGCGGATGTGGTGGATCAGCAATTGCAAAGGGCGGGAGTTCGGCTCGCGATGATGTTGAATCAATGCTTTCAAAAGTGACATGCGCAGGTGATTGAGAGTTATCGAAGTGTTGTCCACTTACGGCGGACTTCCGAACTGCGACGACGGACTTCGAACCGCGAGACCGACTTCCGAACCGCGAAGCCGGCAAGCGGCGTAAGGGGCTCTTCGATACGCCGCTTGCCGGCTTCGCGAATCAGTGTCCTCTAAAAGTTGAACCAGCCCGCGCCTCATCTCCTCCGTGCTCTGCGTGACTCTGCGTTGAATGACTCGTGTTTCCCCCGCAGCGCACGGGCGCCTCTTTCCATCCCGCTCTCGCTCGTGAGCGCCTTGAGCTGCTGATGGATATCGTGCCATTCGCGCATTCTGATGAATGAGATGAAATTCGCCTGGCACCATTTGCGCAGTTTGCTGGTCGAGAGATGCTGGCCGTGCTCGTGGTAGCTTTTCCAGAGGCGCAGGAAGCTCAAAAAATCGCTGGTTTCATCGCGGAATTTCGCGTGGGCAGCATCCGCGGCTTCCTGCTGATCCATCGGGCGCTCGCGCGGGTCCTGGATCGTCAGGGCCGATGCGATGATCAATACTTCATCAAGGCACTTTTCATCGCGTGCCGCCAGGATCATGCGGCCGATGCGTGGATCGACCGGCAGCTTCGCCAGCTCGCGGCCCAAACCGGTGATCTGATACTCCACGTCCACCGCGCCCAGCTCGTGCAGCGTCTGATACCCGTCGCGGATCAATCTGCGATCAGGCGGCTCGATGAACGGGAATTCTTCGATGTCTCCCAGTGCCAGCGCCTTCATTTGCAGGATGACGCTCGCCAGATTCGTCCGCAGGATTTCCGGATCGGTGAACTGCGGCCGCAGGTTGTAGTCTTCCTCGCTGTAGAGGCGGATGCAGATGCCGGCGCTGACGCGGCCGCAGCGGCCGGCGCGCTGATCGGCAGAAGCGCGGCTGATCTTCTCGATCGGCAGCCGCTGCACTTTCGTCCGCGCGCTATATCGGCTGATCCGCGCATAGCCCGGATCGATCACATACTTGATGCCGGGAACCGTCAGTGAGGTCTCAGCGACATTGGTCGCCAACACGATGCGCGCGCGGCCATGGGGTTGGAAGACAAGGTTTTGATCGTCGGCGCTGAGCCGCGCGTAGAGCGGAAGTATTTCCACCTTGGGCGGATGATGCTTGCGCAGCGCTTCGGCGGTTTCGCGAATCTCGCGCTCGCCGGCTAGAAAGACCAGCACATCGCCTGGGCCGGACTCCCATACTTCATCGACCCCGCGCAAAATCCCTTCCATCATCCCAATGTCCTCTTCCTCCTCATTGGCGGCTTCGAGCGGGCGATAGCGCTGCTCGACCGGATAAGTGCGGCCGCTCACTTCAATGATCGGCGCGCCGCCGAAATGCGCGCTGAATCGCTGCGGATCGATCGTGGCGGAAGTGATGATCACCTTCAGGTCAGGACGGCTGGGCAATAGCTGCCGAATATATCCAAGCAAAAAATCGATATTCAGGCTGCGCTCGTGAGCTTCGTCGATGATGAGCGTGTCGTATTGCTCCAGAAGCCGATCGCCCTGCGTCTCGGCCAGCAGAATGCCGTCTGTCATGACCTTGATGTACGTATCGGGGCTGACGCGATCGCTGAAGCGAATCTTAAAGCCGACCGCGCGGCCGACATCCGCCTGCAATTCCTGGGCGATGCGCGACGCCACGCTCCGCGCCGCAATGCGGCGGGGCTGCGTGTGGCCGATCAACCCGGCAACTCCGCGCCCCAGCTCCAGACAAATCTTGGGAAGCTGGGTGGTCTTTCCGGAGCCAGTTTGGCCGCACAGGACGATGACCTGGTTCTCCTGAATCGCCTGCGCGATCAGGTCGCGCTTCTCGACGACGGGAAGGCCCAGATCAAACCGCACACGTGGAAGATGCGCAAGCCTCTGCTGGCGGCGGGCCTTGGATTGCTCGATTTGCTCGTAAAGGCGCTCCGGCTGATTGCCGATGGGATGTTGAGCGCCGCGCCGCCGCGTAAGGTTGCGCAACATCGCCGCAAACCGCCGCTGGTCGGCGAGCATGCAGTATGGAATCTGTGCGGAAAGTTGGTCGAGCGACGCATCCACAGATGGAATATTAGCACGCCAACGTGCGACTCATAATTCCAAATGAACAGACTTGCACTTCGGGCGTATTGGAGAGTGGGAGAAAACGGTCATGGATGGCCTGCCGCAAGTCGCACCAATGGATTGATCAGATCTTTGGGTTCGCTCGGATCGGAACATTTCGCCCGCGTGCCTGGAGAAGACCAGCCATGATGATGACCTGTCGCGAAGTGCGCGATTATTTATTCGACTACCTCGCCGGCGACCTTGCTCCCCAGGAGCGCGGCGAGCTTGAGCGCCACGCGGATGCGTGCCGGCATTGCGCCGACAACGTCGAGGCGACGCGAAACGTGTTGCGCGTCAGCCGCACGGCATTGGCGCGGGTTGACGAACCCTCCGCCGCCGATGTTCCCGGGTCGCTCGTGCAGGCGATTAAGGCGCATCAATTATCCCCGGCGGCCGTCCCCGTTCCCGACATGCATCTCACCGGCCTGCACCTCACGCAGTTGCAGGTTCAGTTCTCTGAAGTTCCAATTCGGCTGTGAGCGAATTGGCTGTCATTTCCATCCGTAGAACATTGGTGGACCAGATCATTGATCTGCGTCACGCGATTTTGCGCACCGGTTTGCCGCGCGAGACTGCGATTTTTCCCGGCGACGAGGCGACGACATCGCGCCATTACGCGGCGCTCGTGGTGGACCGAGTCGTCGGCTGCGCCACCCTTCATCTGAACCAATGGCAGGGCGAGCCCGCCTGGCAACTCCGCGGCATGGCGACCGCGCCGGAATATCGCGCCAAGGGATTGGGCACCGCGATCCTGAAGGCGATTGAAGACGAGATCCTGATCGACCCGCAGGCCACACGCCTGCTCTGGTGTAACGCCCGCGTGCCGGCGGCGGGGTTTTACACGAAGTTGGGATGGGCGATCGCCTCAGAGAAATTCGAAGTCCCAACGGCGGGGCCGCATTATAGAATGTGGAAGAGAATCGCTCGTATTCCGTAGAGTGCGCTTTAGCGCACGCGGAAGCCGTTTGCATAACCGGCCCATCCGCGTGCGCTTAATAGCCCCCAACGAACTGAATGCTATTACAAAAAAGCCGTCATGCTGAGGTACTCCGAAGCATCTGGCGGGTTCGCGCAAGTGGGCCAGATGCTTCGGAGTACCTCAGCATGACAGTGTTCCGATCCAAGAATTATGTTTGACCGACCGCATTCCACCGATATACTATGCAATAACGCTTGACGTGAAGCGTATAGAAATTGTCATGATCGCATTTACGCAGAACCTTCTCACCCGCTCTGGCCAGCCGAATCTGGCTAACGGCGCGGCTGCGCTATGTCTCTTAAGCAGGTTTTCGCGGCTTTCCAGCGATAACAGCCTTGCTTTGGGCCATTATCTGGATACGCGCGCATCGACCGGGTGACGAGGTTGCTTAGTTTGGAATGAACTATGAACCCCGCGGCCCGGTCGGCCGCGGGGTTTTTTGTTTGATACGATGGTTCGCGGAGATCCATGATCTGCGTCTATGGAGAGTCCGCGCCTGTCGAACTCACTATAGAAGGATTAGTCGGTGGTCATGGTGTAGTGGCAGCATGCGACACTGTGAATGTCGAGGCAGGGGTTCGATTCCCCCGACCACCCTTTTTTCCTCGCGTTCGCGAGGAAAAAAGAGAGAGGAGAGAGGAGTGAGTAGAAAGTAGAGCGGAGCGCGTCTCCTTTCCACTTTCTACCTTCGACTTCCTCGGAGCGCAGCTCCGCGTCTCCTCTCCACTTTCTCCTTTCTACTCTCTCGGAGCGCAGCTCCGTTGGTGTAAGGGTTCAGCATGTCACCCTGTCGAGGTGAAGGAACGGGTTCGAGTCCCGTACGGAGCGTTTGGGAAGTTGCCGCGGGCGCGTGGCAGAGCGGCAATTGCACCAGCCTGTAAAGCTGGCGCCCTCCGGGGCTTCGCAGGTTCGAGTCCTGCCGCGCCCATTCTGTAGGAGGAGCGCGTGGCCGAGTGGCGAGGCACCGGTCCGCAAAGCCGGGTACGCGGGTTCGATTCCCGCCGCGCTCTTGTGCTGACTTGTCTGATCAGAGGTCGCGTAGGGTCCGCCTTGGCGGACGAGATTTGCGTCTCTCGCGGGAAGACGTCCGCCAAGGCAGACCCTACGAACGCCTGATGAACCGGGAGAGGATTGTTTACGATCCAACGCCGCAGTAGCCCAACTTGGCAGAGGCGCCGCGCTCAGAACGCGGAGGTTGCAGGTTCGAATCCTGCGTGCGGCAATTCTTTCCCGCTTTCGGGGGACAGAATAGAGCAGCAGAGGGTGGAACAGTCGAGCAGTAGAAGGGGGAGTGCCCGGGCTCTACTGGTCCACTGTTCTAATGATCAACTGTTCTCACCGCTGCAGTCGCCCAACCGGCAGAGGCCGCGGCCCGAGGCGCCGCGAAGTGCGGGTTCGACTCCCGCCTGCAGCATTCGCCCCAACTTCTCGCCGCGGTAGCCCAATTGGCAGAGGCAGCGAGCTTAAGACTCGCTAGTTGTGGGTTCGACCCCCACACGCGGCAGTCCCGTGCTTCAGCGAAGGATGCGAAAACGAGGATGGAGGATGGAAGATTGAGGATAGCGAAAAAGTGCTGCGCGCTATCCTCCATCCTCTATCTTCAATCCTCGTATTCGATGTGTCATTTCCCCGCGGCGGGCTGCGTCGCCGGGGCGCGCTCCACTCGGCCGTACATCGTCCCCTGGTGATCCGGCCCGGCGCTCCAGAAGCCGGCGTAGTGGTCGTTGTAAAAAACGACACGAGCTGTGTAGCTGCCCATGCCGGGGATGCCGAAGTTGGTGACGCTGATGACCGGCGTATCGCCGGCCCACTTCACCGGAATCGGCAGGGGGAAGGCGTTTTGCCCGCGGCCGATCTTCGCGGTGATCAGCCACATGTCGCCTTGCAGATGCCTGACCGTGCCCAGCGAATACCGGTCTTCGCGCGGCGCGGCTCCGGCGCCGTCGGTCGTGAAACTGCCGACCAGCGTGGCGTTGCTCAACATCGATTCGAACTGACGCTCAAGCGATGCCTGATCGGCGGCAGGCTGTGTCGAAGGAGCGGGCTGCGCAAAGCACAAGCTGGCCGACATCACGGCGATGAAAAACGCTGACCATCTCATTCATCACTCCAGTAAGAGAAGGCTCGTCGCCAGCTAATACTGCGTGATGGCCGCGCCGTGGAATGCCGGGGTAATTGCCAGGCGGACACCGCCTTGCGCGGCGGTGTCCGCCTTTTGTGGAGAGGTTGCTGGTTTATCGACCGCCGCCACCGCCGGAGGACGCTCCGCCGCCGCTGCCACTGACACCGCCGGCTCCGCCCGAACTCCCGCCTGCACCGGATGACCCGCCGATCCCTGATGAGCCGGTTCCGCCGGCGCCTGAAGCGCCGCCGGTTCCCGTGCTTCCGCCGGTACCCAGGCCGGAGCTTCCGCCGGTCGCGCCGCTGCCGCCGGTCGCGCCGGCGCCCGAGCCGCTGCCGATCGCACCGGAGCTACCCGAGCCACCCGCGCTACCCGCGCCTGTGGAACTGGCCCCGCTTCCCGACATGCTTCCGCCGCCGCCGTTGGGGTTGGTGTAGCTACCGGAAGTGCCGCTGCCGGACGTGCCAGCGTCAGTGGAAACACCATTGCCTCCGGACGAGCCGTTTCCTGCGGAACCGCCGTTGTCGGAATTGCAGCCGGTGAGTGTGATGGCGCCGATGGACAAAGCTGCCGCGGCCGCCAGATGAACGATTTTCATGAAATGATCCTCCACCTCGTCAAGAGATGACACGAGCAGGGCGGCACCCGCCGCCGCATTTAGGCTCGCGCGTGGCGCGGTGGAATGCAAACATCACGCCGACAGCAGAAATCTGCCCACTCGTTATTGAGACGGTCAGTTCAGAAGTTGAGCCTGATGGCGGATAGCAACTCGATCGCTGCGAGCGGCAGGTTGCCGCAGGCTCTCGGCAGTCGGCGCGACGAAATGTCAAAGGCGTAATCGCATCTTTCCAGGCGCGCTCGACTATAATGTTCCATCCCGATGGCCAAAATACGAACTCAGTTCCTGTGCAACAGTTGTGGCTCCGTTCACCCCAAATGGCTCGGCAAATGCCCCGATTGTGGTGCCTGGGACAGCCTTGAGGAATACAAAGCGCCCGCGCCCGATGCCCGTGCCGAAGCGCGCGCCTGCACCACACAAAGCGGCGATCTTGCCCGCGGCGCTGAGCCGCTGACTCTGGCGCAGATTGACGAGGCAGATACGCCGCGCCGCCCCAGCGGCATCGGCGAGTTCGACCGCATCCTCGGCGGGGGCGTCGTCCCCGGCTCAGCCGTCCTCGTCGGCGGAGAGCCGGGGATCGGGAAGTCTACATTGCTGTTGCAGGTGGCGCATGAGCTGTCCAGGGGAGGGACGAAGGGACGTAGGGACATAGGGACGAAGGGAGATGGCGGTGCTTCTTCCCCTTCGTCCCTTCGTCCCTCCGTTCCTTCGTCCCTTCTCACGCCCGCTGTTTCTTCCCCTTCGTCCCTTCGTCCCTCAGTCCCTTCGTCCCTTCCTGATAGAGTCCTCTACGTCACCAGCGAAGAATCCGCGCGGCAAACGAAACTCCGCGCCGCACGCTTAGGCGTCGAATCCACGGACCTTCTCATCCTGGCCGAGACGAATGTCGAGCGAATCATCAATCAGATTCACAAGACGCAGCCGGCGGTTGTGGTGGTCGATTCGATTCAGATGATTTACAAGCCGCAGTTGCCCGCCGCGCCGGGGTCGGTCACGCAGCTTCGGGACTGCTGCATGGATCTGGTTTATCTGGCCAAGGCCACGGGTATTGCCGTGATTCTTGTCGGCCATGTCACCAAAGCCGGCACGCTGGCCGGGCCCAAGATCGTCGAGCATATTGTCGATACTGTCGTCTATTTTGAAGGCGATCGCTTTCATTCCCATCGCCTCGTTCGGTGCGTAAAAAATCGCTTCGGCAGCACGCATGAAGTCGGCCTCTTCGAGATGACCGGCGAAGGCCTGCGCGAAGTCACCGATCCGGGAAATCTGTTCCTCGAACAATATGGCCCCGGCGGGCAGCCCAGCGGATCGGTCATCACCGCCGCAATGCAAGGCAGTCGCGTGCTGCTGGTGGAAGTGCAGGCATTAACCGCCTCCAGCGTCATCGGCGCCGCCAAGCGGAAAGTGAGCGGCGTCAGCTCCGATCGCGTCGCGATGATTATCGCCGTGCTCGAAAAACGCGCCGAGCTGCGCCTGGCGGCGGACGATGTGTTCGTCAACATCGCGGGCGGCGTGAAGATCGCCGAGCCGGCCGTCGATCTGGCGATCGCGCTGGCGATTGCATCCGCCCACATGAACCGCCCGCTCTCACCGGGCACGTTCGCCGTCGGCGAGCTTGGCCTCGGCGGAGAAATCCGCAGCGTCCCTCAGCTCGAGCAACGCCTGCGCGAGGCATCGCGATTGGGCCTGGGCCACGCGATCGTCCCGCACATGGGCGACAACATCCCCAAGCTCGGCGGCATGGCGCTGCATCAAGTCCGCCGGCTCTCGCAGGCGATGGGGGATATGTAGCTCAGGTAGGGGCGAACCTCGTGTTCGCCCTGCGTGAATCGGCGAGGGGCAACGGGCGAACACAAGGTTCGCCCCTACAAATGCACTTATTCCGTAGGGGTGAACCTTGTGTTCACCCTTGCTTGGTCCGCGCCGCTGGCAGAGGGCGAACACGAGGTTCGCCGCTACAGGAGTCGCAGCGTTGCAAATCCACAGCGCCACACCAGCTTAAAGAATCTGTCTACAAACACGACCAGCGCATCATCTTGCTCACGAACCCCCGCGGCCATCGCGCACTCACACAACGTCCGGCGTCCATCGAAGTGCGAGAACATCGCCGCGCATGCTTCGTCAATCAAAACCGGCGGCGCGTTCGGCTGAACCAGCGCCCAATTCGATTGCCCCGACGGATTGCGCACCTGCCCGAGCTGCGCGCGGGCGGTCGGAATGCAATCGAGCAGGCGCGGCGAATTCCAGGGAATGCGATACGAACCCGGATCTCGCTCGCGGCGGCAAACGTGGAAGTAGTGAACGCCTTTCGCGCCGAACGCCAGGTCCATTGCCTCCCAGATCTTTTCATCGGGCAATTGTGTGATGCGATTCTGCAGCGATGGCGCGCGTTGAAATACGCCTTCCGGGTAGTAAAAAAAGTTTTGGTCCCATCCCTGAAAGATCAAGCCCGCTTCGTTGACAAGCGATACGCAGTCGGCCACCGAATAACATTTGTCGCGCCGATGTAGAAACGTATCGACCAGGCCGGCGTCGCTGGTCAGATCGGTCGCATGGCGCATGTAGATCTGAACGGGATGATCGGCAGGAAGATTCGCCAGTGTTTCGCGAACGACCGCCACGCCTTGCGGCGTTTGTTCTACGCCGATCGTGCGGAAAAGATCCTGAAGCATGTAGACGCCGGTGCGGCCGTACTTCGCGTAGAGCATGATGGCGATCACGCCATCGGTGCGAAGGACATTTCTCAATGCGCGCAGGCCGGCGGCGGGGTCGGGCATGTGATGCAACACACCCTGACACGCGATGAAGTCAAACGATTTTTTAAGCGAGCCGACCTGCTCGATGGGGCAATGCTGCAGCGTGAGATTATCGAGGCGGTGATGCTCCTTGAGCCGCTGCTCGTGCGCCAGCGCAGCGCGGCTGATGTCGATTCCAGTGATCCGACACTTGGGATTCAGCAGCGCATAACACGCCGCGCCCATCGTCCCACAGCCGGCAACCAAAACATCCAAATCCTCTCGCGCGCTTCCGTCGGGCCAGTAAATCGGCGCGATGCTTTCGAGGGTGCCGTAGCTTTGAACATATTGAGCGATGGCCGGATCGCGCAGATCATTCGCGGGCGCGGGGTAAAGCCATCGCTCGTACTGCGCCACAACCGGATCATCGGCCGAGTATTGGGGGGGCGGTTGACGATCCGTCATGGCGCCGAGTTTAGGGAAGGGCACGACCGCCGCAAGCCGATTCATGTGCTGGCTTTTGCGCTGTCGCGGTGCTTCTTCCCCCGCCCCCGGTACTCCGGGGGAGGGTTGGGGAGGGGGTTGTGTAGAACAGGCGCCTCTCGCAACAAGCCCCCACCCTGACCCTCCCCCGGAGTACCGGAGGAGGGAACAAGTCCGGCATCATGATTACCACGCGATCCGCCACTTCCCGAATTTGCGACCTGCATTTCGCACACACGTTTCCTATGATTCGCGGTTGATGCGTGTGCAGTTCACATCGCTCGTTGTCCTTGGCGTATGTCTGGGTCGCGCTCTGGCGGCTCCGCAAACTCAACCCGCACAGCAGCTCACCGCGCGCGATCTTCCGCTCAATCTCCACGGCGCCAGCGGCAACATGCTGGAATGGCTCAAGGCGTTTGATTTGCCTGCCAAGGAATTTGAGTATTCGATATTGCTGCGCGACCAGGATGATGCGCTGAAGTTTTACCGGCTGGAGTATCCGTCGCCGTTTGTCAGTCCTTGGCCGGAGAATAATGTTGTGCCGTGCGAGTATTACGTGCCGGCTCATCCGGCTGGCAAGATGCGCGCGGTGATCGTGCTGGATATTCTGGATGGGAGCGCGGTGCTGCCGCGAGCGCTCTGCCGCGCGTTAGCGGGGAATGGGATCGCGGCGTTGTACATGCCGATGGCCTGCTACAACCAGCGGCGGCCCAAAGGCGACGCCCACTTCGGATTCTTCATCGAAGACCCGAACCGCGCCGTGGACATCTGGCGGCAGACCGTCATGGACATCCGTCGCGCTAAAGCGATTCTCGCGACGCGACCGGAAATCGATCCCGCCCACGTCGGCATCACCGGCATCAGCCTGGGCGGCATCGTCATTTCGCTGGCGGCCGGTGTGGATGGTGAATTCGATCGCGTCGTGCCGATCCTCGCCGGCGGCGACATCGCCAGCCTCACCTTTAGCACCCGCGAAACGCGCGGCCTCCGCGCCCGCATGGAAGAGCGCCACATCACCGAGGAGCAGCTTGCGAAGATCATGGCACCGGTTGAGCCGCTCAACTTCGCCGCGCGGATCGACAGCACGCGCTGCCTGATGATCAACGCGTTGCAGGATGAAGTCATCCCGCGCGCGGCGACCGACCTGCTCTTCAACGCGATCGGCCATCCGCAAATTCTCTGGTCGCCGGCGGGACATTATTCTTCGGTGTTCTATCTGCCGTCGATTCAGGCGACGGTCGCGCGGTTCATCGAGGGGAAGCCGGTATCGAAGATCGCGATGTCGGAGCAGAGCGAGCCGGCCAGTGCGAAGTGATCCTCGATCCGCTTCGGCTCTCCTTCCCCGCGACCCTCAACGTTCGCGAGCGCTCTACTCCAGACCGGGTTCTGAGTCTTCGATTATTCGACCGGAGGAACCCGTCATGCTGAGGTACTCGCAAGCTCTTGGCTCATTCGCGCGAGCCGGCCAGATGCTTCGGAGTACCTCAGCATGACGGCTTGAGAACCTCGTGTAGTCCGGGAAATGGTGGGCGAGTCCCTGTAGGGTGGGCGTACTCGCCCGCCATTGTCCGCTCCTGGTGGGCGAGTACACCGACCCTACAAAGGCAATCGGCGGGATAAATCCAGCCCTACGTTGCGCCATCAGGTAGGGCCGGATTTATCCCGCCGCTTTCCGGCCAAGATCATATCTTTCAGCATGCCCAACCCCGTTTTTATCGGACACTTCCCGAAATTGTTATAGATTTGAACCCTCGCCTGCCGATACGAAACTGTCGCTCATGGAAGGGCAAAATCGTATGGCAGACAGGGCTCAACACTGTCCGTTTCTGAACCGCGCCGACGACCGCTGCTCGGCCAGCTTCAGCCTCGATCATCTGGATCGCGCATTCGATTACTGCTTCGGCAGCTACTCGGTCTGCCCCGTTTACGCGGAGCTTTTGGCCGAGCGCCAAAGCCGCCGCGAGAGTGCGGCGGTGAATCCCGGCTGGTCGAGCCATTGGAGCGATGACGTGGAGAACAAGACCGCCGACAGCCGCGAGGCGACGCATGCGCAGGCCACACTCGTCCAGCTCACGCTCTCCCGCAAGCTCGCCCGCCGCACTCCCGGAGATTCGCGCGTTCTTGCTTCATCTGGCCTCTGAGCGCGGCTTGGCGGACAACTCGCTTCACGCCTACCGGCGCGACTGGCAGGATATCGAGCGATATCTCGCAGCACGAAAAAAGACGCCGCTCACCGCAACCGCCGACGACTATCGCTTCTATTTGCAGGATCAGACCCGCGCGGGCCAATCGACGCGCACTGTCGCCCGCCGCCTGGCGGCCATTCGCATCTTCCTTCGGTTTCTCCCCACACTCGGCCATGACCGCTCAGAGATTCTCCAGCAGCTTGAGCGTCCGAAGCCCGAAAGCTCGCTCCCGAAAATCCTGAGCCGCACACAGGTGAATCAGCTCATCGCCGCGCCCAATCCCAAGTCGATGCTCTTCGACCGAGATGTCGCGATCCTGGAACTGCTCTACGCCAGCGGCCTGCGCGCCACGGAACTGTGCGAGTTGAAGCTGCGCGATGTGAATCTGCAAGTCGGCTGCGTGCGCGTGCTCGGCAAAGGAAACAAAGAGCGAATCGTCCCCCTCGGCCAGGCCTCAACCGAAGCGATCAAACGATACCTCGACGACTCGCGGCCAAAGCTGATTCGCCAAATCAGCGATCGGGTTTTCCTCTCGCGCACGGGTAAGCCGCTAGAACGAATTGGACTTTGGTATCTCGTGGAGAAGTACGGACGCCGGAGCGGATTGCTCAAATCAATCTCGCCGCACACATTGCGGCACTGTTTCGCCACCCACCTGATCGGCGGCGGCGCAGACCTGCGCGTCGTGCAGGAACTCCTGGGCCACAGCGACATCAGCACAACGCAGATCTACACGCACGTCGATCAGGATCGATTGAAGTCAGTTCACGCTAAATATCATCCGCGGGCATGAGGATGATTCATCAAGCCGCACTCGGCGTCGCCACATCCAACCCTGGCATACATTGGCAATGCATGCACAGCGCCACAAAGATATGCCGAATCCGTTCGATTGACGCGGTCGTCAGAAAATCATCCGTGAAATCGACCGGGAAGCTCGCGCGATAGCTGCGGATGTGAGCCACGAGCGCGGGGCGATCGAGCGCGGACACGAGGCAGATCAATTCCTCGACCTGATGAGCCTGAAGCATTTTCGTTCTCCTGCCCTATAAAACGCCGGTGGTGTGGATAAGTTCGATTCACGCAGCGGCCGCTCATCGGCGTCTCATCAAACGAAAAAATCGAGCAGCGAGCCTTTGTTGATGATATCGGGCCGATACTGCACGACCTTGATTTTCGGCGGCGGCACAATCGGCATATTCCACACCGGCATTCGCCACGGCGGCGCCAGCGGCGACTCCATCTCCGGCTTGCTCGCGACTGGTAAATACTCGCACTCGCATTGCGGCTCGCACGGTTTCACGACGATCGGCGCACAGAATTCAACGCGCGGCTCCGGATGAATGACAACCTGCCGCTCATAGCGCGGCTCCGGGTGATATACCGGCCGCATCGCGAAGACCGGATCGCGCTCGAGCCGATCGGGCGGCGGCGTTGGCGCGGGGCCAAGCTTCGAGACTGGCTGCGGACGCCCGGAAGCGATGTCCGCCGCGCGCATCGCCTCAACGACGGATTGGACCAGCTTGAGGTCCATCACCGACTGGATGAGCGTGGCATTTGTCGCCGGGTCTGTCGAGATCAACGCCACGTCGTGCCGCAAAGCAAACGTGGGGCGGCTGCTCACAAAGAATCCGCGACCATCGCGCAAAAACGGTAATTACCGGAGAAAGTCATTTACATGTGCATGATCGCACCCCGCATGAGCAGTTCCGTTTATGACGGCTGTTGCCTGCGGGCAACATCGCTCTGCCGAGCGTGTCGATTTCACGCATCGCGCGTTCATTTGAATCATGGCTACAAGCTGGCATGATGCCCGGCGGCGTCATGCGAACCGACGACTTGGACTTTGATCTGCCCCCCGAACTGATCGCGCAAACGCCCGCGCCGCAGCGGACTGATTCTCGCCTGCTGCGCTACATGCGTGGCGATCGGAGTATTTCCCACCACACATTCTGGGACGTGCCGACGTTCCTGCGCAAAGGCGATCTGCTGGTCTTTAACGATGCCCGCGTCATTCCGGCACGCTTCACGTTGCACAAAAGCACCGGCGGGCGAGTGGAAGGGTTGTTCATCGAAGAGACAGGACCAGGAAACTGGCGCGTGCTGCTGAAGAATCTCGGGCGCGCGACGGATGTGCCGCTACATTTTGCGGATGAGCCGCAACTCCGGGTGAGGGTCATGGAAAACCTGGGGGAAGGAGAATATCGAATCAACGTTGGGCCGCCGGAGACTGGCGTGCGTGACACTGTCGGCGACGACTCTTATTCCCTCCCCCGGTACTCCGGGGGAGGGTTAGGGAGGGGGCCGGACCTACAAGAAACGCAAGAAGCAAAACCTCAACCCCAGATCTCCTCCGGAGCATCGGAGGAGAAAGACGAAAAAGAAGATGAAAAAGGGGACGCACGTATTTTTAAATATGTGCGTCCCCTTTTTCATCCTCCTCCGTTCGCACAGGACCAACCCCCACCCCACCCCTCCCCCGGAGTACCGGAGGAGGGAGAAAGAGAAGTCGCCAAAGCGCAACGCGAGCCTGAGCCCGCGGCCCTCGTGCTTGAGCGCGTTGGGCGCATGCCGCTGCCTCCTTACATCAAGCGAGAGAAGGATCACGATGATCGCGACGAGATGGATCGGGATCGTTATCAGACGGTTTTCGCAAAATCGCCCGGCGCGGTAGCGGCACCAACCGCGGCGCTGCATTATTCGCCGCAGTTGCTTGAGCTGCTGGACGCGATTGGCGTCGAGCGAACGTTCGTCACGCTTCATGTCGGCCTCGGCACATTCAAGCCGGTGACGGCCGATGTCCTGGAAGATCATCGCATGCACGAAGAGCGGTATTCGATTTCCGAAGAAGCGGCCGGCGCGCTGAATCGCGCCAAGCGCGACGGCCGGCGGATCATTGCTGTTGGAACAACAGCGGCGCGTGTTCTGGAAAGTCAGCCGGAATCTGAAGCATTTGTCGCGAAGTCCGGCGTGACCGGAATCTTCATTTATCCCCCGTACCGGTGGAAGCATGTGGCCGCGATGATCACCAACTTTCATTTGCCGCGCAGCACGCTGATTGCGCTGGTGGCGGCGATGATCGGCTTGGACGAACAACGCCGTGTCTATAGGGCGGCTATCGAAAATCGCTATCGCTTCTTCAGCTACGGCGACGCCATGCTCATCGAATGAATCGCCACGTTTGTATACAGTTCCCTTTCCCAACCCGATAATCCTTTCATGACGATCGGTCAGGCAATGGAAGCGGCGGTGGCCCACCACTCGGCGGGGCGGTTGGCCGAAGCGGAGGAAATGTACCGCGCGATCCTCGCGCAGATGCCGGGTAATGTTTATGCGCAGCACTATCTGGGGCTGATTCAGATCAGCCGCGGCCAACGAGAGGAGGGGCTGGGCCTCCTGCGCGCGAGCATCCTGGCCGATCCGGCGAACATTCAATTCCGCACTAATCTTGCATCCGCACTACTGGAAATGGGCGATGCTCCCAGCGCGGAGGCCGCCGCCCGCGAGGCGATTGTCTGGATGCCGACCGATGCGCAGGCCCATATCAATCTCGGCCAGGCGCTGTGGCGGCAATCGCGCCGCGATGAGGCCCTGGCGGCGATGACTAAGGCGCTCGAACTGCAGCCGCAGCGCGCGGATGCGTGCCAGCATCTGGGGCTGTATCTGATGGACATGGGCCGGACGAAGGAAGCGGTGACGTATCTGAGCCGCGCGCTGCAACTGGAATCCAGCCCGGCGAACTTCGCGAATCTCGGGACAGCGATGCTCAAGCTCGGCGAATTCGAGCAGGCCGCCAGCCTCAGCGCCAAAGCCGCCTCGATGCGGCCGGAGATGGGGGAATATCAGTTCAACCTTGGCTTGGCGCTGGCCGCCACGGGCAAACAGATGGAAGCGATCGCCGCACTCAAGCGCGCGATCGAGCTTCGTCCCAATCACGCCGAGGCATACAGCAAACTCGGAACGCTCTACAAGGAAACCGGTCAGTTGGATTTGGCGATCGAGACTCTCCGCGCGGCTCTCGCGCTGCAACCAAACTATCCCTCGGTTTACCATAATCTTGGGATGGTGCAGGCATCGATGGGTCAGGTGCCGGATGCGATCGAGCGTTTTCGCAAAGCCGTGGAGCAAGACCCTGCGGGGCTCGACGGTCACTCGGCGCTCGTTTACACGCTCTACTTTTGCCCCGGCTATGACGGCGCTGCAATTCTGCGCGAGCATCAGGAATGGAACCGCCGGCACGTCTCACCTCTGGTGAGACTGGTTCAGCCACACACCAATGATCGCAATCCGAATCGTCGTTTGCGAATCGGATACGTCTCCCCGGATTTCCGCGAGCACGTGTTGTCGTTCTATCACGTGCCGCTGCTGTCGAATCACGATCATCAGAACTTCGATATCTTTTGTTATTCAGACGTGCGCAAGCCGACCGCGGTGACGGAACGGATCAAGGGATACGCCGACAATTGGCGCGACATCGCCGGAAAACCGGACGATGAAGTTGCGTCCCTGATTCGTGACGATCGCATCGACATTCTGGTCGATCTGACGATGCATATGGCCAACGGCCGCCCGCTCTTGTTCGCCCGCAAGCCCGCGCCGATTCAGGTGGCGTGGGCCTATCCAGGAACCACGGGAAATGAAGCGATCGACTACCGCCTGACCGATCCCTACTCCGATCCACCGGGGCAATTTGATCAGGATTATTCGGAGCAATCGATCCGCCTGCCGGATAGTTTTTTTATCTACGATCCGCTGACAAGCGAGCCAGCCGTCAATCCGCTTCCAGCGCAAACCAATGGCTTCGTCACGTTCGGTTGTCTCAACAACTTCATGAAGACAAACGACGCCGTGCTCGATGCCTGGGCGAAAGTGCTCGCCAGCGTCCCCAACTCGCGACTGCTGCTATTGGCTCCGGCCGGCTCGACGCGCCAACGGCTGCTCGATCGTTTCGCCCGCGGCGGCATTGATACCTCGCGCATCGAGTTTGTCGGTCGCCAGCCGCGCCCCAAATACCTGGAGACATTCAACCGCATCGACATCAGCCTCGACACGTTTCCGTACAATGGCCACACCACAAGCCTCGATTCGTTTTGGATGGGCGTGCCGGTGGTGACATTGATCGGGCCAACGGTCGTCGGCCGCGCCGGATGGTGCCTCTGCTGCAATCTCAATCTGCGCGAGCTGGCGGCACAGTCCGAACCACAGTTCATTCAAATCGCAAGCGATCTTGCGAATGATCTGCCCAGGCTCGCGGACCTTCGCGCGAGTTTGCGATTGCGAATGGAGTCATCGCCCTTGATGAACGGGAAGCGCTTCGCGGCGGGTGTAGAGAACGCATATCGGGAGATGTGGCGGCGGTGGACGGGGGCGGGAATGAGCGACCGCAATCAGAACCCTCTCCCCTGAGTTGTAATCCCATGAAAGGCCGTCTCCCTGCCGGACGTTACGATGTCCGGTGGCAATTCAACACAAGGAGACAGCCATGGGATCGTACGAGAAAGTAACGCAGGTCGGTTTGGACGTC
>DATBDZ010000263.1:0-12709 GCA_036276235.1 Humisphaera sp.
GCAATCGAGCCAGATGCTTCGGAGTACCTCAGCATGACGTTTTTTTGCGATGAAGTTCTGCAATCGTAGCGGGTAGCTTAGAACCTCGACGTGCCGCAAATGCGTAGCGGTCGGACCGAAGGTCCACTTCTCCAAGCACTACGCAATCTCGGATGCTCGCGTGCCAAGCATCGCGTCCACTAACCCCTCCACATTAAAACTCTGCGCCTCAATCGTCGGCGCCAACCCCAGCTCGCGCAAGGTCTGCGATGTGATCGGTCCGATGCTCGCAATCTTCACCCCTTCAAGCTTCTTCCCATAATCCGTCCCGAGTAGCGCGGCCATGTTCCTCGCCGTGCTGCTGCTGGTGAAAGTCATCCACGTGACCGCGCCCTCTTCCAACGCATCGAGCAGCGCTTCGGGCAGGTGCGTTGCGGGTCGCGTTTCATAGACACTGACGTCATTGACTTCAGAAGCGCCGCCGTCGGTGAGCCGTTCGCGCAACAGAGGCCGCGCGATGTCGGCTCGCAGCAGGAGAAATCGATGCCCTTGGACTTCCCCTTTCTCTTTCAGAGCATCCGCCAGCGCTTCCGCAACAAAACTTTCTGGACACAAATCCACCCGCAGGCAAAGCTGATCGCGCACCGCGGCGGCCGTCGCGTCGCCGATGGCGGCGATCTTTGTCCCTGCAAACGCTCGCGCATCCAGACCCGTTTCCAGCAGGCGATCTTTCACGAAGCGCACGCCATTCTGGCTGGTGAAGATGACCCAGTCGTATTGATTGATGCGCTCGAGCACCTCGTCGATCTTCGACCATTCACCCGGCGGGAGCAGCTCGATCGTCGGCGCTTCGATCACCTGCGCGCCAAGCTCGGATAATCGCGATGAGAGATCGCTCGCCTGCTGGCGTGTGCGGGTGACGACGATCGTCTGCCCAAAGAGGGGACGCGTTTCAAACCAGTTGAGGCTCTCGCGCAGCGAAACCACTTTGCCGACGATCGTGATCGCCGGCGGGCCAAGCTTCGCCTCGGCGACTTTTTGCGGAAGATCGGCCAATGTTCCGACGATAGTCCGTTGCCGCGCCGTCGTGCCCCAGCGAATGGTGGCGGCAGGCGTTTCCGCCGACATCCCATGCTCGATCAGCCGCCCGCAAATGCGCGGTAGCGCTTTCACGCCCATGTAAAGCGCGACGCATGGCAGCCGCGCGATCGCCGCCCAGTCCAGATCGGAAGCCGCGCCGGTTTGCCGCTCCTTGGCCTGATCGTCGCGATATTCCTCTTCCTTTTCGTGGCCGGTGATGAAGGTGAAGCTGGAATTAAAATCGCGATGGGTGACCGGAATCCCCGCATACGCCGGCGCGGCAATGGCGGCCGTCACGCCCGGCACGATCTCGAAGCGAATCTGCGCCGCCAGCAGCGCCTCGCACTCTTCCCCGCCGCGCCCAAAGACAAACGGATCGCCGCCCTTGAGGCGAACGACTCGCTTGCCCCCCTGTGCATGCTCGATCAGCAGCGCGTTGATCTGTTCCTGAGTAAACGAATGCGCGGCCGCCTTCTTCCCAACATAAATCGCCTGTGCCTGCGGGCAATGCGCAAGCAATCGCGGGCTGGACAAATAATCATAAACGACCACATCCGCGCGGCGAAGAAGCTCGACGCCGCGCGCAGTGATGAGACCCGGATCACCGGGCCCGGCGCCGACGAGATAGACGGTTCCCGCGTTGGATTTCTCAGCCATGGCACATGTCCTTCGGAGGAAACTGTAGCGGGAGCGGTGGTGATTCACCACGTCCAGCAGGATCTGCTGAACCCCAAGCTGGCAGCGGGAGCGCTACGGGGATTGCGCAAGCAGTTGCGTGAGTTCGCTAACGAGAATCGGCAGTTTCTTTTCAACGATATCCCAGGTAATCCGGTTATCAATGACGCCGTATCCGTGGATCAGTTGGTTTCTCAAGCCGATGATTCTCGAATGATCGGTGATGCGGCGGGCGGTTGGCTCGTCGGACTTTTTCAGTTGCGAAAGGGCCTCGCCGATTACGCAAAAATTCCAATTGACGGCGTCTCGCGTTTGCCGCTGGTGAAGATAGCCGTCGAGTGTTTGGCCGCTGGTGTGTTGCTGGATTGCCTGCGCGGCATCAAGCATATCGCGAAGGTATTTGGCGGATTCAGGCGGCATAGATCGTCTGCTTGTGGCGGTTTGCGACGGCAAGGAAATACGGGTTGGTCGCATCGCGAGCGCTGACCAAGTCCACCTTTGTGCGTAGAAGTCTTTCCAATTCCTCCTGCAAGCCAAAGAAGCGGTCGGCGAGGCTGCCGCCAGCGCTCAGATCAAACTCGTAGAAGAAATCGACGTCACTCGTGCCAGCGCAAAAATTCCCCTTCGCGGCCGAGCCAAAGAGCTCCAGCCGCCGCACGCCAAATCGGCGGCAGAGGGCCGCAATCTCCTCGCGAACATAGTCGACGCGATCGATCATCACTTTGAGTATAACACACATCCGCCTCGAATCGTCGAGTCGGGTATCACGGCACAGAGGCGCCCCGAGTGCGGGATACATGGCTCGAAAACCCAAACCTGGTCCGAGACAGCCGATGAATCGACGGCGACAGAACGGTTCGCGTTCAACAAGCGCGGGTAGCGCAATGGAGACCTTGTTAGAGGCGATTCTGAATGACGATCATACCGCGGTAGCGCAACTGCTTCGTCGCGAATCCGAGCTAGCCACCTGTCAGATTGCTGAAGCCCGGTTGTACGACACGAAAATCCTGCATTGGCTTTACGCAAGAGACACACCATTGCATCTGGCGGCGGCGGGTTATCGTGTGCAGATCGCGCAGTTGCTGATCGATGCTGGAGCGGATTCCAATGCCGCGGCCAATCATCGCAGGGGGCGGCCGTTGCATTATGCCGCCGACGGGTATGTGGTCAGCCCGCTGTACGATGGGCGGCAGCAGGTGCGGATGCTGCGTTGCCTGCTCGAAGCCGGCGCTGATCTCCATGCCATCGACAAGAACGGCGCGACGGCGCTACATCGCGCCGTGCGCACGCGATGTGCCGCGGCTGTGAAATTCCTGCTCGAAGCGGGCGCGAATCTGAATACGCCGAATCTTCCTGGCTCGACGCCGCTGCATTTGGCCGTGCAGGATACCGGCCGCGGCGGCAGCGGAGCGGCAGTGGCGCGGGAGGCGCAAATTGCGATCGTCAAATTGTTGCTTGATGGCGGTGCGAACTCGAAGGCCAGGGACGGGCGCGGACATACCACCGCCGAGTGTGCGCGAAGTGAAGAGATTCGCCGGATGCTCAATTCTGTAAATCTCTGAATGGTTCGCGCGGGCTTGCCAGACGCTTGCGATTACCTCAGCATGACGATTTCTTGCGGGGATGTTTCAGACTCGCAGAGCCATGTCCAGCAAAACGCAGATGATCCAAGACGACTTCACCATCCATCCGAAATCCAACGACGTGCTCGTCTACGACGAGCATGATGGCCGGACGATCGAATTCGCCTATCGCGACGATGTCCAGCCGCCGATCGTCCGGATTCCTGCGTTGGATGCGTGGCTTGCGCGCACGCCCGCCTGGGCGCACGAGCGGCGGCAGCAGATCGTCGAGCGGCTGCGGCAGGCGGGGACGATCATTTACGAGCAGGGGGTTTCATTCACTTCGGTCCTCTCGCCGGATCGCACCTTTCGCGTGGAGTGCGAAAGCGAGCCGGATGACCGGGGGCCGGCGATGGAGACGACTAGCGTTCTGCTGAGCGATAGCGGGCAGCGCATCGTCTATCTGCCGATGTATGGCTTTGATGGTTCAATCGAATTCCCCGCTCCCGGCTTGCTGACGATGATGATGCATGGCCGCTGCGGCGAGCGCTTTGAGCTGCGCGTCAACGTGGCGACGCGAACTTATCGCCTGGATCCTGACGAGCCGGAACAGCCGTTAGCGAGCTTGCCCGATCGGCTTGGGCTGACGGCAAAGCATGTCATCGCAATGCCCGCAATCACGGTTGCCCCGCCGGGCGCGCGGCAGCAGATCTGGAACGCGTTCATCGCTTTTATTGGATTGATCTTCGTCGCCGGCGGAGCCTGGGTGAGCTTCGCCGGCAAGACAGCCAAGGACCGCCTCGCGGGAATCGTCGGCGTATTCCTTTTCGGCGCTGCGGCTTTTTACGCCATTCGTGATCTCGGACGCCAAGGCTCCGCCGGCCGCAGGCAGCGGCTTGCCGGTCTGCAATCGGGCACGCGGCAGCGCTGGCGCGTTGCGCCTTATTTGCCGCTGATGGTTGTGGGATTGGAACTGCTCTGGATCGTGTTCGTGTTCGCGATGTTCATCTTCATGGTCGGCGATTCGAAGTATCAATCGAAGCCGCAGCAAGGTCGATTGATGTCGGCGGTGCTTGGGTTACCTGCAGTTGCGGGCGTGATGCTCGGAGTTGTCGCGATCGTCTTTCGTTGGGCGGTGACGACGGTGGAGTGGATTTGCCTGATCCTAGGTTGCGTTGTTTGCGGGCTCTTTGCGGCCGGATTTGTTTGGGGAGCGTTTCACTGATCGAAGCGAAGATCGGCGTGATAAATCCCGCCTTTGCCCATGCCCGACGTTATAGCGCCCTCGGAAAAAAGCGTGCTAAAAATTCACAGGCTCTCAGTCGAGTTGCGAGGCGCATCTGGGAGTGCGGAGGCGTCGGGGAACGCTGCGCTCTTGCTGATGTCGGCTCAGTACAGCCGACGCTTGCGGCGTACCGCAAGACCATGGGTTTCCGACGTTGGAAACCCATGCCACGTGGCGCGCCCGGACCCATGGAGCGGCGTTGTCGGCGATTCATCTCGCTTGAGCCACAGATACTTTCCTGCGGACCCATCGTCCCTTAACTCCCCAAGCTCCATGGGCGTTCAAAAAGGGCGCGTCGGCGCGCTCCGCTCAAGCATCCGAATCGTCGTTGTTCACATCGTCGGATCGGCGAATGGTCACCGGCGGACCTGCAAGAAAGGGATGGATCGCCTTGAGGCGTTCTCTTCTGCGCGAGGCGCGGCGTTTTGAGAGATGGGAGCGAATGAGCAGGGCGGCGAGTGCCGCGCCGATCACTGCTACGCCGCTTGCGATCAACCAGAAGCGCATGTGAACTACCTTTGGCGTCCAGTTGGCTCCGCAGCCTTCCTGTGAATTTAGCGTACGATTTCGCATCCGCCGTTTCAGTAATGATGTGGTGTATTGCGAGCGAAAATGCCGGTGTGGGCGGTGGAAGGTGAGGATTGCGAGGTTTATGCGGGGTGCAACGGGTGAGCCGGAGCGCGAGGGGCGGGTGCCCCGGGAATATGTGTTATCCAGGTGTTTCGGGCGCGTCGCGGACACCACAAACGGTGACGACGCTGCGCGGCGGTTGGAGATCAATAGGAGCGCGCGGAAGAGTGCAGCGTTGTGAGTGTCGATTATCTATCTGCTTGTCGCGCAGCGGCGCTTTTGTTTACTGAGCGATGGGTTAACTAAGCGCGCGATCGCGGTAAATCCGCAGAATGCGGGATCTTCGACGAAGCACAACGCGCTATCTTTACCGCGCGCTCAGTAGCCGCCTTGCTTGCAAGGCGCGTCTGGGTGCGTGATCGGGTTGGGGAAGATGGCGCGCCCGGACCCATGGAGCGGGGTCAGAGACTGGTTTTGAGTCTGGACGGGCATCGCGACGCCCTCTTCGGTAAAGGCATAGGGGCGGCTTCGCGCGCCGCCCCAACTTGAAATCACAAATTGTGATTTCAAGATTCGCGCTTCCTCGGTCGAAAGCTGCGATCTCACGGTGACGAGGGAGTCAGACGGCGGGCGAATTTACTCCGCATCATCATCCGTCTCCGTCGGCTTCACCGAGTACACCGGCACCATATCCATCTGCTGACCCTTCACAGTTTTCTCGATCGCGTTGGGGGCGGTGAAGACTGCTATTTGCAGTTGCTGGTTCCAGAGCTTCGCTTGCTGGTTGTTGATCTTTTCGTGGAGCTGCGCGGTTTGATAGCCTAGCTCCAGTTGCTGTTGGCGGAGCTGAAGAACGTACAGGCCGATCGCGCCCGCGCCAAAGAGACAGATGAGTAGCTTGACCATTGAATCACCGCGCGGAGAACGTGCATTTATCGTATTTCGTCGACCGCAAGGTGTTTCTAGCTAGCCGACGCGACGGGTTTGGCGGGCATGCGCAGACGCATGTTGGGGCGGATGGCGTCGCCGCCTTTGAGGACGTCCTTGTTCAGCTCTTTAATCGCGGCGACGGCGTTGCCGTCGCCTAGCTGTTCCTGGGCGATCTTCCAGAGGCTGTCGTTTTCCTTCACCGTGTACCAATGGGTCGGCGATTGCGCGGGCTGATTCACCGGAGCCGCCGGCGTTTGCGATTGCGGCTTTTGCGTGATGACGGTGGGGGGCGCGACGGGTGTGGCGGCTGATTGCGGGATCACGTACGTGTGGCCGACGACGACGTTGTTGATGTTTTTCTGCAACGAAGGATTGGCGGCGACGATCGCGTCGCGGTTGGCCTTCGTGTTGCCGCCCATGAAGCGGCCGGCCATTTTGCTGACCGTGTCGTTGGCTTCGGCGGTGTATTGGCGGCCGCCGGTCGGGGCAGCGGTGTTGTTTGCGGGGCCGGCGGTGTTGCCGTTGTTGGGGCGCGGCTCGTTCTGCCCGAGGGGAACCAGTTCTGTTCCATGATCTTGCGCGGTGCGCTGCAGCTCTTGCGGAACATTGCCGCGCGGCTGATTGATGGCGATTTCGCTGCTGCCACCCGAGGCGATTGTGTGTTGCGGCGAATTGCCAGCACGCTGCGGGTTGGGGGAGGCACCATCGAACGGGCTGATGACCACGACGTCGGAATTACCCTGCGGCGGGGTCAAGTCTTCGCGTGTGGGCACCTGCTGCCGCGGCGAGTTGGGTTTCACCGGGTAGACGATCGTGTCGTTTTTCTCGCCTTGCGATTTATTGTCGGCGGCGGTGGGCGTGCCGACGCCTTTGAGCAAGTTGCGGTTATCGCCAAAGAGCGGGGCGGTGGGGGTTTCGATGCGGTTGTAATCGGAGAGCAGGATTCCGATCACAATGATGAAAGCCAATCCCACCAGCAAGCCAATCTTCGTCTCGCGCGTCATTGCTAACCTCTACGCGGTGTGGGTTGTGGGTTGTTGGTTGTGGGTTGTGAGTGGTGGGTTGTAGGTCGCCGAACAGGGGCAACTTCAGTCCAACCAACTACACACAACCAACAACCCACAACCTACAACCCACCCCTAAATTCTTTCGGCAACCCGGAGCTTTGCGGATCGGGATCGGGGGTTGGCGGCGATTTCAGTGTCGGTGGGGCAGAGGGGCTTGGGAGTAATCACCTTGAGGAGCCCTGTTTGCTGTGCCGACCGAAACGCCTGCTTGACCTGCCGATCTTCCGTCGATTGAAAGCTGATGACCGCCAGCCTCGCGCCCGGCTTTAGGAAGCGTGGTGCTTCCTGGAGCAGGGTTTGAAGGTTCGCCAGTTCCTGGTTGACCTTTATGCGAAGGGCCAGAAACGTGCGGGTGGCGTGGTCAATTTCCGCGGCCCCCTCATGCCGTCGCCGGCGTGGGGTGGGTCGCGACGGAATCGCCGAGCGCACCAGCCCGGCAAGTCGATCCGTGGTAGTAATCGGCGATATTCGGCGGGCTTCGACAATTTTTCGCGCGATTCGCCGCGAGTAACGTTCCTGCGCCAATTGATATAGGACGTTAGCCAGCTCTTCTTCGGGAAGATGATTCACCAGGTCGGCGGCGGTTTGCCGCGTGCGCGGATCGATCCGCATGTCCAGCGGCATCGGCTGCGCGAAGGACAAGCCATACTGCGGATCAAATAGCTGATTGGTGCTCAGGCCCAGATCGGCTAGGATGCCATCCACCGGGCCGCTCTGGGCGGCTTCGATCACTTCCGGCAGCTCGGCAAAGTTGGCGTGAAAAAAACGGATGCGGCAGGGGGCTTCCTTGAGCCGCTCACGGGCAAATTCAAGGTTGCGCGGGTCGGCATCCAGGGCAAGAATTTGGCCGGAAGGCGCGAGGCGCCGGGCGATTTCCAGCGAATGGCCGCCGCGGCCCAGGGTGCAATCGATGAACGTTTGGCCCGGCTGCGGAGCTAGATTCTGCAGAACAGCGTCCAATAATACCGGCTCATGACCGTTATATGGGAGAGTAGATAACGCGGCTGAGGTATGCGCAGCCCCATTTCCGGCAATTTCAGGGGATTTCTTCAAATTTGAAGAATTGCTGGGTGCAGTGGGATTGCGTTCGTCAGATTCGTCTGGCATAATCGCCTGTGTTCGGTTCTTGTTCGCTATCGCTGAGGTAGCTGGACACTCTGGGTGCCACAGGTCGGCGTACTCGCAGACCTGTGTCTTTTGGACGGAAAACGCACACGTCTCGGAGTACCGCGACCTGTGGCACCCAAACGCAAATCCGATCTAAGCCAAAACCTCACGGAGGTTTGGTGGAATAGAACCGGTGGGCCGATTGTAGTTCAAGGAATGGGAGAGAGTAGCGGCTCATTCTCCTCTTAAGAAAAGAGGGATGAGTCGGCCATAGAATTGGCGCTAAACGATACGCGCGAGCCGGACATCCGTGCCCCCCCGAGCTGCGAACTCGGAGGCCCCGTCAATGGGATGACTCAACGCTGTATCGCTTCGCAGCCGTGCAGGCAGACCGATACCCCGGCGGGATTGCGGATCTGTGTTACACGGTGCTAGCTGTCGGGCACAGACGTGTGCCCAGTTTCGTGTCGATCGATCGACAATCCTTGTCGATCAGCAAATGATCTGCGTTCCGATGTCTGCGGTCGCGTGTTCCGGCCGCCACGTCGTTATTCAGCGATCCTTGCTGACAACGATGTAGCGGCCGGCAACACGAAGGTGGTGGCGACGAGCGGCTTCACAACCCGCCGCCGCACGAAGGCACCATCCAACCAAGTGCACGTTCGCTCCGCGAACGTGGCCAACGGAGCAAAAGAGCCTCCGCGGCAAGCAACCTTGACTTCGCACTGTGCCGGGAATCCGTTCCCGAGTGCGAGAGCCGTAACAGGGCAAAACATCCGTGTCGCTCGCCTGTTACCGGTCGAACCTGGCCGAACCAAAATTTTGCATTACGAGGCCCATCTTCCCTGAGAGGCCAACCCGACTCAATTGCCACCCACTATTGCGACTTGCCCAAATCCGTCTGCGGCAACTGTTCGAACTGGCTGGAACGCTTGGCGGCGGCAGATTTTCGCCGCTCCAGTTCCTCAACCCATGTATTCCAGTCCTGTCGGTTCCACAACTCCAAATGATCGCGAACGCCCACCAGCGTGACTTCTTTATTTGTTCCCGTTCGACGCAAAAACTTGGCGTCGATTAAAATGCGACCTTGCTTATCTACCTCTACTTGGTCGGCGAGGCCAAAGTTCTCTCGATCGAATTCGACATCACTTTCGGCCGGTGCAATTTTACCTTCTTGCTTATTGGCCAATTCTTCGTAATAGTTCTCTCGATAGAACCAGGTTCGCTGATTTGAGCCGACGATGAGAAAGAGCACGATTGATTCGCCATCGCCTTCTGCCTTCAATTGCTTTCGGACCTGCGAAGGCACTGACAGTCTGTTTTTTTCGTCGAGAGTCAGGTCGAAGGCGCCGTATAGAAGTTTGTGTCGCAAGGCTCATCAACCACTTCGCACCACTCGGTACCACTGAGCCCCACTTATACCCCGCCGATCAGGCAATGCAAGACCAAAATTCTCGCGTACGCAATTTTCCTTTAATCAATTTCCGGTGAAGCCCGCTGATTCGCAGATAACACGTATTTGCCGCAGAAATCAGGCTGTTTCGCGCGCGAGGCCGTGGGCAATTTGTGGATAACTTGGCGCGGGCGGTGCATAATTCTTTATCAATTTATTGCTGATCGCTTCTGGCGCCCGGGGTCTGCTCTACCACGAGTCTTTTCACCTTGTTCTTTGATCGAATGAGACGCGATGTCGTTGTAACTGCGACGGAAATCGCCAGCCCAAGCCCGGACGTCGCGAACGCGGGCAGCATTTTTCCGTCGAAAAATGACAAACCGGCGACGAGCGGCCCACCGGCGATTTGCCCCAAAAATCCGAGCGGCTGGTGGGAGGAATTGTATTCACAATGGATGAAAAGCCAGATCGGCCCCCCACAAACCCAAGTCGAGAGGACCGCAACCGCGCTAAAAGTGGTGTTGGTGGGGCGAAGTGGGAAAAGCAAAGCTGCGAGGGCAATGAGCCAGATTCCAAGATGCACGGCGGCGTAAATCGTTGTGCTGAATGGGGCGGGGGAGAGCATCGCCGCCAGGAATAAAAATCCCCAGCCGGTTGCGATGACGGAGATGAGTGATCGCCAGCTTGTCAGCAGCCAGGGAAAGGTGAGTGTGCTAATCGCAAATTGCGCGACGAGCAGGAATTGAAGCGAATACAGCTCGGTGGCGATCGGCGCCCGGGCCCAAAGCGGGACGCGGAGAACCGCCAACGCGATTGCCGCAAGTTGAGCGGCCAGCCACAGTAGTAGCACGAGCGGATGTGATGGCGCGGATGTTGGGGCGCTGTCCGGAGTTTTTGAAGGGGAAGCGTCGGGAGTGGGTTGCCGTTCGGTCACCTTCTGATTTCCATGCCCGTGCCTGCGGAGGTTTCGCCGGGATAGGTGATCTTATCAAATCGGATGTCCAGTCCACTGGTTTTTCCGGCATCGACACGGCCATATTGCGCGTACAGCGCGCGAAGCCGATCCAGTTTCTTGCTGGCGTCCACTTCGACAAACGAATCCTTGGCGCTGGGAACGCGGCCCCACAAGATGCGGGTGCCGAACTTCGTCACCAGCACCACCTGTGGATCGCCACGGCCACCGTTGACGCCGGAGACATCGAGCTTCAGGATTTCCTGGGCGTACGGTTTGTCTGAAAGGACGGAGATCATTTCGAGGCCGGCTTCGAGATCGTCGCCGACCCATTTTTTCCCCGGCGACGGAGGCGGACGTTTGACGCCTTCAATGATGCGGATATCGACGCGGCCCTGCTCGATTCGCACGATTTTGGGAACGTCGCGCGCCTCGTATTGCTCGGGGAGTTTGAAGCCGTTCTGATCGACCAGCGAATAGTAATCGCCCCATTTCACCAGCGCGACGGGCGCGCGGTAATCGCAATCGATTTCCAGCACATCGCCCGGCCCATTCGCATAAGCGCGGCGGACATCGCGCACCTTTGATATCCACGGGTTTTTCTCGAGTGCCGCCCGGGCATCGATCAGCAGTTGCCGATCAAATACCGAACGGCCCTGTGCACCGGGCGGGCGTGCGGTGTCGGCGATTCGCTGCACGAGAAAATCACTCATCCAATGCGGGCGATTTTTGATGACGATCGCCGGCGGATCGTTGGTCGTCAGCACTTCGGTTTGGACATATCGCTGGATGTAGAAAAATCCGGCGGCTAAGATGCCGACAAACAGCAGAGAGATCGTGACATGGATCCAAATCTTGCGCGCGATCGGCGACAACTCTGCTCGCTTTCGGGATGACGCTGACCTGGCCTTGGACATACTCTCCGCCTCATTCGCGCAGGACGATTGCAGACTACCCCGTTATCGGACGATCTGCCGGCAAAGGATGAGGCGATGAACCCGTCGCGAAAAGAAAGCGAGCCGCACAAAAGGGAAAGGGGAGCGGCAGGGGTGCCGCTCCCCGAAAAACTCGGAGTGAAAATGCCGGCGAGAACTTCAAATCCGAAATGGGATATCTGCAATCCGAGATTTCAGATCTCAAATTGCTGTGCTGAATCTGCCGCAGGGTGCGCTTTAGCGCACGCGGAAACCGCTCGATGTTCGAACCGCGTGTGCTAAAGCACACCCTACGAATCTGAAATCTGAGATTTCAGATCTCGGCGTCAATACCGATCGCGGCGTCCGCCGCCTCCTCCACCGCCGCCGTATCCACCACGGCCACCGCCACCTCCACCAGAGCCGCCGCGGCCGCCTCCTCCACCGCCGCCTCCGTATCCACCGCGACCACCACCGCCTCCGCCGCCTCCGCGTTCTTCGCGCGGCTTGGCTTCATTGACGGTGAGCGCGCGGCCGTCATGCTCCTGGCCATTGAGCGTGGCGATGGCGTTTTGCGCTTCATCGTCGCTGGCCATCTCGACAAATCCGAACCCTTTGCTTCGCCCGGTTTCGCGATCGCTGATCACTTCCGCGCTTTGGACGGCGCCGAATTGGGCGAAAAGTTGCTCGAGCGCCGAGCTATCGACGCTGTAACTGAGGTTCCCGACATACAAACGCTTACCCATGATCCAATCTCCATTGGATGACCGACCCGCCATTTACTTTCCAGGTCGTTAGAAAGGGGCCTGAACAAGGCCCACGGTGGGACGCGAAAGTGACGCTTGAGAAAAAGACGCCTGATCGAAAGGCGCGAGTTTCCCAGCAATCGGAGGCATGATCTGCACAACTCCAATCCCAGTCTCGATCGACGAACCAACCGGGGTAAATGATACGATTCGGGGGGAAAGGTGTACAGGAAAAAGTGGGGGGGAGGGTTCGGGGTTCAGGGTTCGGGGAAGAGCGACGAAGGGACGAAGGGACGAAGGGACGGAGGGACGGAGGGACGAAGGGACGGAGGGACGAAGGGACGGAGGGACGGAGGGACGAAGGGACGGAGGGACGAAGGGACGGAGGGACGGAGGGACGAAGGGACGGAGGGACGGAAAGAAGGGATGAGGCCAGGAGCGACGCCCTG
>DATBDZ010000264.1:0-10051 GCA_036276235.1 Humisphaera sp.
GGCCAATTCCGCAAGGAAGAGGAGCCTATGGACCAAAACCACCCGTCATCTGACGGGGACCGCTGGGAGCCGGATGAGGCGAGAGTCTCAAGTCCGGTTCTGCGAGGGCGTGGGGGTGAAATTCCCCCGCGCTACTCTCCATGCAGTTTTCCCCAAGCTTATCCGAACAAATTATTTATTTTAATGACAATAATTTGCACGTTCGAGCGTTATAGGTGTTGGATCGTCGCTCTTTGACAATCGAGTAGTCCAAGGATCGAGCTCGCAACTTCGGGGTGGCTCCTTTACTGGTCGATGGAGTCACGAATGCGGGTGGTGTCTCGGACCGCTGCGCAATGCAACGTGCGATCATGGTGCATGCAACCGATTGGTGCGAAATCCGGTGCGAAAGGTTGCATGGAGCAGGATGATCGAACGCGCGACGTGACGGCGACGTGATGCGCATCAGGGGCGCACGATCGTGCGCATTGACCGCGCATCATGGGGTGCCACCAAAATGGGGAATTTTTTGGGGCGCTTTGGGGCGCTTTGGGGTGCCGGTCGATTCGCAGGTGGCATGAATTTGAAATCGATGACAGAATTGACTTACGTCAGTTTCCACCTGCGGCGCGACTGGACGAGAGTCGCGCCAGCAATCGCGCGGAGTCGCGCCAGACCCCGATGGCTGCTCAGAAAACAGGGCGAGCCGATCGGCAGTCGCGCGGCGGAATCCGCTGCGAAATTGATGTAAGTCTTCATGGCGCCCCACGCATAAAGCGCATAACGGGCGAATTGACCCATTCTTTGTAAGCCCATTGTTTTCAAGTTGTTACGACAGATGGAAATTGGCATCAATTATGCGCTTGGGGCAAGTGTTCTGCCGATAAGAATCGCCTAACTCGTTTGACTACTTGGGATTGCGTGCGAACACGACGGTCTGTGATTTTGAAAAAGCGCCTAAAAGCGCATAACAGCGCATCGCGGCGGTAAAGCGATGAGTGTTCAAAAACGCCCAATTGCGTGGCGTAGATTGCGACCGCCGGAAACTCGCGAGTCCTCTATTGGCAGTGACGGGCGCCGGTTGCAATCGGGCCTCAAATCGCTACTTGTTTCGCCCATGGATTCACTGACGATCTGGTGCAATGCGAAGTTTCCTGAGCCGGCCATGGCGCGGCTGCGCGAGCGGGTTGGGGGGCATCGGCTTCTGCTTCCTCAGGCGCTGCAGAAGTCGAACCTGGCGGCCGGGGCGGCCGATCCGATGCTGGCCGAGGCGGATATCGCCTTTGGGCAGCCGGATCCCGTGCAGGCGATGCAATTGCCGCGGCTGAAGTGGGTTCATCTGACCACCGCCGGGTACACGCGATACGATCGCGAAGATCTGCGGACGGCATTTCGCGCGCGGGGCGCGGTGCTGACCAATAGCTCGATGGTGTATGCCGACCCGTGCGCGCAGCATGCGGTGGCGTCCATGTTTGCTCTGGCCCGGCGGCTGCCGCAATGCATGGATGACCAACGGGCGGCTAAGTCGTGGCATCAGGCGGATCATCGCGCTCGGTCGCAGGTACTGACCGGTCAATCGGTGCTGATCCTGGGATTTGGCGCGATCGCGCGGCGGCTGGTTGAGCTTCTGGCGCCGCTACGGATGGACATCACCGCTGTGCGGCGGCGCGTGAATGGCGACGAGCCTTGCCGCGTCGTGCCGACCGAGCAGGTCGATCAGATGCTTGGTCAGGCGGATCATGTGATGAACATCCTGCCGCAATCCCTCCAAACAGAAGGGTTTATGACGCGAGCCCGCATCGAGAAGATCAAGAGCGGCGCCGCATACTACAACATCGGCCGCGGCAGCACACAGGACCAGGCGGCGCTAGTTGATGCGCTCAAAAGCGGGCGGCTCTCGGGCGTCTATCTTGATGTCACCGATCCCGAGCCGCTCCCGCCCGAGCATCCGCTTTGGACCGCGCCGAACTGTTACATCACCCCCCACACCGCCGGCGGGCGCGCGGGGGAATTCGATGCCCACGTGGAGCATTTTACGGGTAATCTTGAACGGTTCCTCGCGGGGAAGGAATTGTTGGATCGGATTGTGTGAACGTTACTTGACGCGGTCGGTGCTGACGGAGCGTTGCACGTTTGAAGCAACTTGGCTTGGGGAAGCGCGAAGCCGCAAGCGGCGGGATGAATCCCGCTCTACACCCACTCCTCTTTCCGCATATCCTTCCGCAACCCACGAATATCCTGCATCAGCTCTTTTCGTAGTATATATCTCACCACCGTCGCCAGGCCGAAAGGGATGAGGAACAATTCAATGGCGCGGACATGCGCACGATTCACCAGCCACAGGGCGCCCAGCGCGCACGTTGCCCACTCGGCGAGCGAGATGAAAATGAAATCGAGCCACGGATGCCGCGCAACCAGGAATTCGCGTTGCGTGCGGACGTAGCGGAAATGAAAGACCGCCGTGGTGAAAATTGTGAGTAGATACGCGAGCGTCGGCGCGGCGAACGGGTTCACATCGCGCTTCACCAATAGCGCAAACGGCGCGAATGCCACCAGCCATCCGCAGCCGGTGGCGATCAGAAATTTGATGATCGGAGCCGCACGCGGATAGTAAAAATCATACAGGCGGCTCAGGTGCTCCAGATACTTAAACTGCTGCGCGATCGTCAGCTTCGATTGTCCATGCTCGCGCGATGAAAAGTGAATCGGGATTTCCTTCACGTTCTGCACGCGGCATTTGCACATCAATTCCAGGCCAACCTTGTAGCCGAGCGGCGTAAGGCGCTGCGCCCGTTCGTAGGTCGAACGCTTGAGCGCGAAAAACCCGGACATCGGATCATGCGTGCGGCCGGCAAACGGCCGCGCCAAAAACGTGGCGGCGCGGGAGTTAAATCGCCGGATGGCGCCCCACGTTTCCTGCATGCTGCCGCCGGGGATGTAGCGCGAGCCGAGGACGAAGTCGGCGTGGCCGCTCTCCAGCGGCGCGATCAGTTCGGCAAGCTTTTCCGGCGGATGTTGCAGATCGGCATCCATCACCACAAGAATCTCGCCTCGCGCAAGCGACATGCCGTGCAGCACAGCACCGCTCAGGCCGTTTTTCGGATCGATTCGAACGTGAAGCGTCAGTGGGAAGCGCCCCGCGAGATCGGCACACACATTGGGCGTCTCGTCGGTGCTCGCGTCGTCGATCACCAGAATTTCCAGCGTGCGTCCGGGCAACGCCGCCACTATTCGTGGGATGACCAGCGGCAAGTTCGCCGCCTCATTGATGGTGGGAAGGATGATGCTGATCTGCGGCGAATCCACGTTCATTCAATATCGTACGATCACTCCCACCAATTCAAATCAATGTCCGCAAAAACGACATCATGCGCGTCCGCTTCCTCAATCTGCACACGGCGGATGGCGCCGATCTCGCCGCCGGCGGCGATGTGCGATGCGATCTCGCACATCCGATCAAACCGCGTGGCATGGCCCGAGAATCTCTGGATGGCGTAATCCATCGCGCCGCGCGAATGAACGATGAACGGCCAATCGCTGGCCTGCAAAAGCAGCAGCTCACGCCCGGCACGCTCGAGCACTTTGCGCACCTGCGGGTTGGTCTTCCAGGGAAGCTCGCCGAGGAGCTTGAGCATTCGCCCTTCGGCGCGATATTCGATTTCCCACATCCAGCGGTTTTGCTCGTTGATCCAGACGCTGTGATTTCCCTGTTCGCCCCAGCTTCCTTCCGGCAGCCGCATGACCTTGTCCGGCGGATATGCATCGAGCGCCTCCTCGGCGGTCATCAGCTTGATCTGCGAGTCACGGGCGAGCGTGAAGATCACATCGCGCAAAAACAGCGGCCCCTCAAACCACCAATGGCCAAACAGCTCCGCATCAAACGGCGCGACGACCACCCCCGGCCGCCCCGTCTTTTCGTAATGCTCGCGCAGCACCTCGCGCACCGTCCGGCAGAAATGTTGGCTATGCTCGTACAGCTTCGCGAAGATATCTTCCGGCACATACGGCTGCTTGTCTCCCAGCGGCGCCTGATTGTGCGTGACTTTGTGATAGCGCAGACCGGCTTCGCCGTGCTTGCGATGAAAATCCAGATACTCACCCGCGCCGGGGTAGCCGATCTTCCCACTCCAGACCTGCTCGCTGACGCGCGGATGCCGCGCGAAGGCAAAGCAAGCGGGCCGTTGCGGCTTGCTTGCGACGCCGACCGCTTCGAGCGGGCTGCGCCACCCGCGCCTTTGGTCCCAATAAAGCTGCGTTTCATTGACCGCTTGAAACTGCCCCTGCTCGATCACGCCCAGCGGCTGTCCGCCGGCGATCAGATGCGTATCGACGAAAAAATGATTGATCCCCGCGTCCGCGATAAACGTTTCAACCCCCGGCCGATTGCGCGGATCATCGTACAGCACCGACGGCTTCCACTGATCCCAGCTCGGCCGATACGCGCATTCCGGCAGCCACATCCCGCGGCTCTTGAAGCCGAGCCATTTCTCGCTCGTCGATGTCCCGGCGGCCATCTGCGCCCTGAGCATCGCATCATTCAAAAGCAGCGGCATGTAAGCATGCGTCGCATTGCTCGTGAGAATCTGAATGTGCCCCTCGCCGCGCCGCTTGGCAAATTCGCCGGGAATATCGCGGGCAATTCGCTCAAAATGCTGGAGCCGCGCTTCGTACCAGTTCGCCCAGCGCTCGGCCAGATACACAAAGTGCGCATCGCCAGCCTTTTCAAATTCCGCGCGATCGCGCCTGGCGCGCTCCGCCCGCTCTTTCAGATATCGCACGAATCCCGATTTGAAATAATCGCTGCCGAGCTGCTCGAGCAAAACCGGCGTGAGGCCGACGGTGAGGGCCGGGCGTGTCTTGTGCAGCGCGACTTCGCCGATCATATCCAGCAGCGGGAGATAGGTTTCAGCCGCCGCCTCGTAAAGCCACGCCTCCCCGTGCGGCGACGTGCCATGATGCAGCACGTAGGGCAGATGCCCATGAAGCACAATGCACAGCGCGCCCAGCGACTCAGCCATGTCGGGCCATCGTATTGTGGAGTGAGAGGATTGGGAAACGAGTGCATTCTCCCTCTCCCCTGTACTCAGGGGAGAGGGTTGGGGTGAGGGGACGAACGCGTCAATCTTGCGAACCGCGCTATTTCGCGAATCGCTGTCCCCTCACCCTGCCCTCTCCCCTGAGTACAGGGGAGAGGGTTCTGAATGACACTCGTCGGCAGATGTATTCCCCAAATCGTTGATCGCGCTGCGCAATTCTTCCGTCAACCGCTCATACGCCTCGCGCCGCTCAATCTCTCCTCGCTCAATCGCAGCCTGGAAACTTTGCGGATCGATCGCCCTTCCAAACCTCACGCTCACATCCGCCGGCAGCGGCAGGTGTTGCCCGCGCGGCATTGATTCATGCAAACCCGTGATGTGAATCGGGATCAGCGGCGCGCCGGTTCGGATCGCGAGCATTGCGGCGCCGCACTTGAAATCGAGCAGGCCGCCGTCCTGGCTGCGGCGGCCTTCGGGGAAGAGGATCAGCGGGCGTCCCTGGCGCAGGACGTTTTCCAGGAGACGCAAGCCGCCGGCGAAGTCGCCGCGCCGTTCGACGCAGAGCGCGTTGGTGGTGATGCGGCTGAGCGTTCGCTTGAGCCGCGCGCCAAAGACATCGCGCGCGGCGGCGGTTGCGGTTTGCAGGGCGATCTTGCCGGGCAGTGCCGCGAGGATCGCTGGCGCGTCGAGATGGCTTGTGTGGTTTGAGCAGAGGAGCATCGGACCGTCGGCGGGCAGGTTTGCCAAGCCGCTCACCTGCAAATCCCAGTAGGTATGCCACCAGATCTCGCGCCCGCCAAACCAGAGTCGGCGTAGCGCTTGCTCAGTCTGCTCGCGAATCCCTACATGATTAACCGCCGGAATTGCAAAGCCCATGATCGGCTCCTGTTCAGCACGCAAGGATATAGTGCAGGTCCGGTGCCGCAAGTTCAATTTGATCTAATCTGCGGTGGAACAATGGATTAGAATCGGTCACTGCCGATTGAACCATTGCTGAAGCAGGCAATGAATGCGCGGCGGCCCTACATCAATTCCCCGGACGGACGCGGGACTTCATCGGACAAAAACCGACGCAAAGTCCGGTAACGAAGCCAATTAAATGAGCGGCGGGAAGTGGAATAACCTCAGATTCCTTGCCCAGAAACACCGATCGAAGCCCGAGCATCTCGCCGCTCACCTTCAATGCGAACAGGACGATTGCCGCGAGCGCCAGCCACTTCGCGGAAGCACTCGTGCGGGATCGCAGGATCATCACCGCCAGAAGTCCCAGCAGCGCTGAGTCGATCCCGCTCAGCCCGCGAAATACTTCCACCTTCGGGAGAAAGAGCAACATCGCGCCGCCAATGGCGACCGACGAAATGCAGATCGTCGTTGCCGTGAGCAAGCGGCTGCGGACTTCGCACATTCCCGCGAGCGCGACGAACGCCAAGCCCGACCACAACGCATGCACGTTGGACCAGTGGGTCAGATGACAGGTGGCAATTCGCCAGATTTGGCCGCGAAGAACTAGGCTTCGGTCATATTGCAACCAGCCGGCGGCGGGTTCGCAGAGCATCAGCGCAGCCGCGCCGGCGGCGATCCCAAGCGTGAGCGGCCATCTTCGAATGATCCAAAAGCCCATTAAATCTCGAAACTTGCGCGAATCATACCCGCCAAGGTCGCAACCGCGCGAAGGACATGCTAAAATGTCCGTTGCGCGCTTGTTTTCTCGATTGGACGCGCCGGAGGAGTGTGGATGTCGGTTTTGACTAAGGTAATTCATCAGGTTGACCCGCAGGCTAGAAAAGAGGGCGGCAAGATTCGGGCACACGGGGATGTGCGCATCATCGCCCACGATGACGATACCATCTCCGCTTCCGTCTTCGGCGGACAGAGTTTTGGCGTCGTCCTCGCCCGCGAAGGCGGCGAAGTAACCTATTCCTGCGAATGCAAGGATTTCCATGACTCCCTCGATCCCTGCAAGCATGTGTGGGCAACGTTTGTCGAGGCAGAGGCGCTTGGGTATCTGGCCAGTTGGGAGCGCCGTGGCGGAATCGAGCTGGTGCCCTTGGAAGAGGAAGACGCGCGTTGGATCGATGATGAGGAAGAGGAGGCGATCGACCCGGAGGATGACGATGCGCCCGTGAGGAAGGGGCATCCGGCCCAATCCATTCAGCGCATCGAGACACCCAAGCCGCAATATGACTGGAAGCGCGGGTTGTCCGCGTTGCGGCAATCGATGGTTGTGAGCTCCGCGACGCCAAGCCGCGCGTGGCCGCCGCAGAAGCAGTTGCTTTATGTCGTCGATGCCGTGCAAACGATGAGCGGCAACGGGCTGACGATCGAATTGATGACCCGCGAGCCCAAAAAGAACGGGGAGCTTTCCAAGCCGAAGCGCGAAACGATTGGGATGGATGATGCCGAGGTTGTGCCTGATCCGGCGGACCGGGAACTCATCGCGATGCTCAGCGGTGCGCGTGCCGAGCAGTACGGCGGCATGTACTACGGCTACTCCTACAACACCCACAACAAGACCGCGAGGTTTCGCCTCTCTCCCGCGCAATATGTCTTGATGATGCAGCGGATGTGCGCCACGGGGCGCTGCTTCATCCGCCCGCCGAGCGGCGACGGTGAGCTCATGCCGATCAACTGGGACGAGCAGGCCCTGTGGCGCTTTCATGTCAAAGTTGAGCGCGACGAAGCAGCGAAAAAGTTCGTCATCCAAGGCGAGCTGCGCAACGGCGATCAGCGGCAGGCGCTGGCCTCACCCCTGATGATGTTGCCCGGCGGATTGATCTTCACCCGCGACGGCAAAGCCGCCCGGCTTGATGATGGCGGCGCGTATGCCTGGATGTCGATGCTCTACGCGACGCCGAAGATCGAAGTGCCGATCAACGCCGCCGATGAGTTTCTCGAGCAACTGCTCACGTTGCCGCAGATTCCACATCTGGAATTGCCGCAGGAGCTGACGTACGAGCGCACCAAGGCAACGCCGCGCCCGCGGCTGCTGATTCGCAAGCCCAAGCAGCGGATGTGGTCATACGAGAAGCCGCGTTTGGCCGCGGAACTTTCGTTTGACTATGAAGGGAAGATCGTCAGCTCAACCGATGACTCGGCGGGGATCTATCAGACGCAGACGCGCCGCTTCATCGAGCGCGACCGCGACGCCGAATCCCGCGCCGCCGGCCGGCTGCGCAGCGTCGGCTTGCGCGACCCGCGCGGTGCATTTTACTACGAGGACCGCCCGCAATTTGAAGTCCCCGCCACCCAGCTCCCGGCGATCATTCGCACGCTGACGATGGAAGGCTGGCACATCGAAGCCGATGGGCAGCTTTACCGCCAGGCGGGAGAAGTGCGGGTTGAGGTCAGCTCTGGTATCGACTGGTTTGAGCTGCACGGCACCGCCGACTTCGGCGATCAGAAAGTCGCGCTGCCCGAACTGCTCCGCGCCCTGCAGCGCGGCGAGAAAACGGTTCGCCTTGATGACGGCACCTTCGGCGTCATGCCCGAGGAATGGCTACAGAAATACGGCCTGCTCGCGGGCATGGGAAAGACCGAGGGGGACACGATCAAGTTCGGCAAGTCGCAGGTCGGCTTGCTCGATGCCCTGCTGGCGGCGCAGCCGCAGATTACCTGCGATGCGGTTTTTCAGCAGGCGCGCGATCGGCTGGCCAATTTCCAGGGCGTGCGCATCGCCGACCCCCCTGCCACGTTTGTCGGCACGCTTCGGCCCTATCAGCGCGAAGGGCTCGGCTGGCTCGGATTCCTGCGCGAGTTCAGCTTCGGCGGCTGTCTTGCGGATGACATGGGCCTGGGAAAAACCGTGCAGGTTTTGGCGATGCTGGAAGAACGCCGCCTGCTGCGAGTCGAGCATGCCTCGTCGAATGGCAACGGCGATTCGCGCCGGCCGGGGCCGACGATGGTCGTCGCGCCGCGCTCGCTGATCTTCAACTGGATGGAGGAAGCCAAGCGATTCGCGCCAGGGCTTCGCGTGCTCGATCACACCGGCACGGGGCGCGGCAAATCCGCCGAGGCATTTGCCAACATTGATGTCGTCCTCACGACCTACGGCACGATGCGCAACGACATCGCCTTCCTCAAAGACATCCGATTCGATTACATCGTTCTCGACGAAGCACAGGCGATTAAAAACGCCAACAGCGAAGCCGCCAAGGCCTCGCGCCTGCTTACCGCCGACCATCGCCTGGCCCTCAGCGGCACACCCGTGCAAAACCATCTGGGCGAATTGTGGAGCCTCTTTGAGTTCCTTAATCCTGGCATGCTCGGGTCGGCAAAGGTTTTGCAGATGACCTCATCGGCCAGCAAACAGATCGATGAGCCGACGCGATTGCTCCTCTCCCGCGCGCTGCGGCCATTCATCCTGCGGCGAACCAAGGGGCAGGTCGCCAAGGAATTGCCGCTCCGCGTCGAGCAGACAATTCATTGCGAACTCGATACCGCGCAGCGCAAACTCTATGACGAGTTGCGCGAGCATTATCGCCAATCGCTCATGACCCGCATCGCCAAGGAAGGCCTGAATAAAAGCAAGATTCAGATCCTCGAAGCCCTGCTGCGACTGCGCCAGGCGGCGTGCCATCCCGGGCTTCTGGATAAAACCAAGATCGATGAAGGCAGCGCGAAAGTCGATTCGCTTCTGGCGCAGCTCGATGAAGTGATGGATGGGGATCACAAGGCGCTGGTCTTCTCGCAGTTCACCAGCCTGCTGGCGATCGTCCGCAAAAAGCTCGACGCCGCTGGCGTGAAATACGAATACCTCGACGGCCGCACCCGCGACCGCCAGGCGGCCGTCGATCGATTCCAGACCGACACAAGCTGCAAGCTTTTCCTCGTCAGCCTCAAGGCCGGCGGCGTGGGCCTCAATCTCACCGCCGCCGAGTATGTCTTCCTGCTGGACCCCTGGTGGAACCCCGCGGTGGAAGCGCAAGCCATCGACCGAGCCCACCGCATCGGCCAAACCCGCCAGGTTTTCGCGTATCGCTTGATCGCGAAAGACACAGTCGAAGAAAAGGTCCTGAAACTACAGGAATCCAAGCGCG
>DATBDZ010000265.1:0-1615 GCA_036276235.1 Humisphaera sp.
CGAACCAGTTGCGCGAATTGCGGTGCGAAGCCGCAAGCGGCGACTCTGATCAATCACCACTGCAATACAAAACATTTATCCGGCTACGGCAGCGTCCTTCCCGCTTTGACCGTCGCATCCCGCGCCGCATTCGTCAGTGTCTCTTCCACGCCCGGTGCGAACCAGCCGTTACCGACATACAGCCCGCGGGCTTCGTACCCTCCTTCGCTGAGGATTTGTCTTGTGGGGACGTATCCCGCGACTTCGTTGCAATACGCGGACACCCATAGCCGCAACGGCCCGACGGATTGCTGGATGTCGTGGACGTAGCCGACCGTTACTTCCTCAGGGAGCTGGACCAATGTCAGATCCTTGCCGAATTGCCAGGCGCACACGGGGGCGGCGTGAGCCGCGGGAAGTTTATCGCCATTCTGCACGTCCTTCAGCATCTGCTGCGCCATCGGCTTGATCAGGCTTGGGCCGCTGGCGGCGAGCTTCGTGAGCGCGGCTTCATCGGGCGTTTCCAGGGGAAGCTGCGCGATGATTTGCGCGCAGCCGAGCGGGCCGTGGACGGGCGTGAGCTTGGTTTTCAAAACACGGCAGACTTCCTCGCCGAGCTCCTGGCCATGCGTGACGGCATACTGCGCCTGCTCGCGCGGATAGGGGTTGGCGTCGCCGCCGCAGCCCATCATGAACATCGCCAGCGTGCCGGGAAATTGCTTTTGCACGAACGCCTTGGCGTGGCCGGCATAATCGCCGCTGACCGCGAGCATGTTGGAGGGCATCGTCGTGTTGTGGCAGGCATAGCCGAAGAGCACGCCGCGCAGCGTGCCGTCGGGGCCGTCGATCCGCAGGACGGGAACCGTGCGATCGACCGGCCCGGCCGGATTCACGCCGAGGATGATTCCGCGATCGGTGAACTGGCGGCGATTCATCACAAAGTTGGCGACGCCCCAGCCCCAGGAGAGCTTGGCCGGCGACATCTTCGCGAGAGCCTCATCCGCGACGGCGACAATCTTGTCCTGCAATTCGCGCGTGTATTCGATAGTGTTGGCGACGTTCCCCGTCGGCATCACGCCGCCGCCGGCGGAGAGCGAAACTGTCGGTGCTGAATGCGTATGGGAAACGCTCAGCACAACCTGCGCCGGCTCGAGCTTCTGCTTTTCGATGATGCGCGATCGTACCCCCTCGGCGACATCGCCGGGGAGGATGGTCAGATCGAGCGTGATCAGAACGGCGCGGTGATTCTCGCGATCCTGCAGGGCCATCGCGGTCGCATACACATTCTGATCGACGGTCTCGAACGGCTTGGTGCGTGCCGCATAGCCCGCGAGGGTGACGGGTTTGGAGGGAGTGATCTTGACCTGCGCGATGCCGACCTGCCAATCGGCTTCCTGGGCCAAGGCGCGGGAACCGAAGAGCAAAACTGAAGCGCAAAAGAACGCGATGAGCGTCAAACCGAATCGCCGAGAAGTTTTCATTGTGCCTCCAATCGAGATAGGCGACATCAATTTCACCACGCCGGGAAGGAGCGGCGCCAACAAAGCCGCTCCGCCGCGCGACGCCATCGCCGCGACGGCCGGGATTCTCCATGCGCAAATTTCCCCCTCTCCCCTGTACTCAGGGGAGAGGGTTG
>DATBDZ010000266.1:0-3487 GCA_036276235.1 Humisphaera sp.
ACCGTACCGGGCGCACGCAGTTGCGAGTCATCCGCAGGCGGCTCCAGCACTACCTGTTTCTCAAAAAGCCGCGACGTGAAATGGAGGCCGAATTGGCTGAAAAAGCAGCGAAAAAAGGCTAACCGAATGGCATTCGGGATAAGTACATTTGTTTGGAGCCCAGACTAATGTACGTATCCCCTTTTCCGTTCTTATCCCCTTTTCCGTTCTCTTTGAAGACGACAAGAAGGGATTCTCTTCCGCTCGTGTCCCACGCGACGCATTTGTCTCGGCGGTCCGGGGATTTCTAGCATGGATAGCGAAGGAAGGCGCAAATGCAGGCTAATCCAACCTTGCACTGGACCGGCCCGGCGGAACGGTCCTTTGAATTCGAATGCTGGTTGATGCCGGGCCGGCCAGTGAATGTCTGTCCGTTACGCAGCTCGCGATAAGATCAAGCGTGTCTACCTCTCCGTCACGTTTCACGTTTCTGTTTTACGGGAATCTCCCGCGCGGCTTCGCGAGCGTCGAAAGGTTGCGCTTTGGGAAATCTTGCGGCTATTGGCCTTTAGTCCGATGTCGCTGGGATTCGCCATTCCTTACGATTGTGCCAATAGCCTCTAGGCAATCGAAGGAGAACCAACTCATGTTGAGCAAACGTATCGGCATTTTTGCGAATTATGGACTGATGCTGGCATTCGTCGCGGCGGCGGCTTCGTGCAACTCGGAGAAGCCGGTTGCGCCGCCGACCGTTACGGAGGTGACGACATATACCCCCGGCGAGGCGGGCGGGACGATTGAGGAAACTTTTACCGCTTCCGCAGTCGTGCGGGAGATTAACGCAAAGACGCGGCAGGTCACGCTGGAGAACGAGGAGGGCACCAAGGCCATCTTCACCGCGCCGCCGGAGGTGCGCAATTTTGATCAACTAAAAGTCGGTGATCACGTGAAGGCGACGCTCGTTCAGCGGGTCGTCGTGTTCGTCGATTCCGACGCCAAGGCGAGCGCCACGCATGCGGAGCTGATCGCCACGGCGCCGAAGGGAGCTAAGCCGGGGGCGCTTGTCGCCGAGGCGTATGAGATCACCGCCACAGTTGAGTCGATCGATACCGCCGCCCGCCGCGCAAAGCTGCGCTTTGCCGATGGACAGCGCAAGACCGTGTCGGTCCGTCGAGGCGTCGATCTGTCGCAATACAAGGTCGGCGACGGCGTTGTCATCCAAGTCACCGCGCATCTCATGGTGATTGCTGAAACGCCGTGATGATTGCAGCGATAAAGCGATGTACGGTTGGCCCGCGCGATTTGCTGCGGACAGCGGCCAATCTCATTTCCCAGCTCATTTCATGGAAAGGCGGACACCATGTCATTCAGGCGATTTCTGATAATTCTCGGCGGCTTGCTGATTGCCGCGCTCCCGGCGTCGCGTGCTTTGGCCCAAGGCACGATCTCCGCGCCGGCGGTGGAATTCTCGATGGGCGTCGGCTACGCGAATCTGAGCCTCGGCTCGAACAGCGCGCTGGATAGTGCCGATGCGCTGCGATTTGAGCCGGCCATTAGCATGTCGCCATTCGCGCGCTTGCCGCAATTGCGCATCGGCGCCGCGGCCGGCGTTTCGATGGTTCTGGATAACTCCGGCAGCGCGCTGATCATCAATAACGGCGGGCTGATCTTCTTCAGCAATGCCGACATTCCTTTCTGGACGCTCGAGCCGGAGCTGCGAATCAGCTGGCGGCAAACTTTCGGCAATGGACAGCAGCTATTCATCGAGCCTGGCCTCGCGGGAGGCGTGGCTTTTGGATGGGTCGATCTCCACACCACCGACCAGAATCACTCCTATAGCAGCAGCGACAGGACCGCCTACGGTCGCGTCTATCTGCGTGGCGGCGTGCAAGTCCCCGGCGGCGTTGTCGGCCTGGAAGGGTCCTGGCTGGCCGGCGGCCGCATGGACTTCGGCGGTGATGCCGTGGGCGATCTGCGGGAGTATTATATCGGCATTTACGGTGCGTTTCGGTTCTAATGCCTTACATGCTTAACGTGCCATTCAAACCGCTTTGGTTCATCGGCGGCATGCTGGCCGTCGTCTTCCACGCCGCATTTGCTTTTGGCCAGGGGGCCATCGAAGCGCCTTCGCCCGAACTTTCGTTCGGAACTGGCTATGCGCACATCAGCCTCGGATCTCACAGCGCCATCGACGGGGAAGATGCATGGCGTTTTGAATCGTCGGTGAGTTTTTCGCCGTTCGCGCGGCTGCCGCAGCTGCGCCTGGGCGCGGATTTGGGCACGTCGCTGGTGGTGGACAACTCCAACAACGGCAGTGCACTGATCATCAGCAACGGCAGCATTTTCTTTTTCGGCACCGGCGACATACCGCTCTGGACGCTCGAGCCGGAGCTGCGGCTGAGCTTCCGGCAGACCTTCGGCCGCGGACAGCCGTTCTTCATCGAGCCCGGCATCGCCGGCGGCGTAGCCTTCGCCTGGCTCGATCTGCATTCGTGGGATCACAACGTATCCTTCCACGGCTACGATGAAACGTTTTATGGCCGCGCCTTCCTGCGCGGCGGCATTCAGGTCCCCAGCGGCGTGATCGGAATCGAAAGCTCCTGGATGCAAGGCGGCCGCCTCGATTTCGGCGGCAATGCATCGGGGGATCTGACGGAGTTTTATATCGGGGTGTACGGGGCGTTTCGGTTTTGATGCCGGATCGCAACGCGAAACCGCATCGGCTCAATCATCCCCGGCAGCTCGGCGGAGGGCGTCAGCACTTCGCCGTCGGCGACGCCGGGATGAATCGCCAGCCATGCGCTGAACAGCTCTTCGACTGCTCGGGTGCCGCCGCAGCGCGCGCAGCGGCCGGAGGAGTTTTGCTTTGAGCAATCCGGGCAGTGCACCTCGACGCGCATCGAGATCGACGCCATTCCACCCTGGGCGGCGTCGGCTTCGCTGAGCACAAGCGTGATGCCGCCATCCTCCTCGATCCGCACGGCCCCGCAGGCGATGAGCGAAGCAAGCGGCCCGGAAAGGCGAGAGAGCATAATCCCCGGCACAGGCGGGCGCGAACTTCGTGTTGGAGATTTCGTTGTCGTGGCGCTTGAGCGCGGGCTGTCGGCGGCTTTCGGATATGCCGCGCGGTATCGCCGATCGTAGGCGGCTCGCGCAATTGGATCGGACAATACCGCGTACGCCGCCGAGAGCTGCTGGAATTTGGCGGTCGCCTCCGCGCCGGCGCGATCAGGATGCCATTGCGCCGCCAGCTTCCGCCAGGCAATGCGCAGCTCGTCGTCATCTGCGCCGGCATGGATGCCAAGCAGGGCGTAGTAATCGTGGGTGATCGAAGAGGGCATAGCGGCAGCTCAACCGTGAATCATGAAAACGGGGCACGCTGTCGTGAGTCCATGCTACACGATCTTGCGATCGAGGTCCTTTCGGGTGCCATGCCTCACGCTTGCGTGAGCATGTCCTTTGGGCTTCTGGCCGCGAAAACACGAGCAGAAGAAAGGCATGCTCACGC
>DATBDZ010000267.1:0-8583 GCA_036276235.1 Humisphaera sp.
GGATAATCGACGGGTTTCAGCATTACATGTAGGGTGCGTGTACTCGCCCACCACGAGCGACAAATGGTGGGCGAGTACACCCACCCTACAAGAACCTGACGAATCATGCCTCTTCGTACGAATGGGCCAGATGCTTCGGAGTACCTCAGCATGACGCCTCTCGCATATCGCGAGCAACTGGCGATCATATGTCCTGAACCCCGAACCCCGAACCCCAAACCCCGAACCCCAAACCCTCCCATGGCTGACAATTCATTCGACATCGTCTCCGAAATCAACCTCCAGGAAATGGACAACGCCGTCAATCAGGCGTTCAAGGAGATCACCACGCGCTACGACTTCAAAGGGACGGCGGCGTCCGTTGAATTCAATCGCAAGGACAAGGAGCTGACGCTCACCGCCGACGGCGAGCCGCAGCTTGAATCCGTGCGCAAGGTGCTCGTCGAGAAAATGGTCAAGCGCGGCGTCGATCCCAAATCGCTCGACCCGCAAAAGCTCGAGCAAGCCACCCACAAAACCGTCCGCCAAAAAGTGAAACTCAAAAGCGGCATCGACAAGGACACCGCCAAGCAAATCCAGAAGGGGATTAAGGAACTGAAGCTGAAGGTAAACGCGTCGATTCAAGGCGAAGCCCTGCGCGTCAGCAGTTCAAAGAAGGATGATCTGCAGGCGGTGATCGCCCATCTCAAAGCCAATCCGCCGGGGATTCCGCTGCAATTCACCAATTATCGATGACGATGGTGCGCCGGGTTTAGCCGCCCTGCTTGCAGGGCGCGTCCAGCGGCGCGGATTTTGACGACAGTGCATCGTGAGGAAATCGGCGTCAAGCAGACGCGCCCTGCAAGCAGGGCGGCTAAACTGGGCGGAGGAACGTCTTCTCGGATGTATGCGCGGTGTTACCCGATCATCACATGACTGATGATCAGGCTGATCCCAATCAGCACCGCCGCGACCACGATCGCAACCGCAATGTTGTGATTCTCCGCCAGCTCTTTTTCGACATCGATCTTGGTAAGCATGATGTCGAAGGCTTTGAAGCCGAACATCATCAGGAAGATTCCCAGCAGCGCGAACGCCGCCACGGAGAGAAGCAACATCGGCAGGCCATCAGATTGCAGGGTTGCGAGCATCGGTTGATTTCCTTGTAGGCGTTTCGCCCCTACGAATCGGAACACTACCCTTCGATCACATGCGGCACAAATCGGCTGGTGTTGTGGATGACCGGCGAATTGTCTTCGCGGACGCCCATGCCGCAGGCGTAGCCGTTCACCATCCAGCTTCCGATCACCGGATAGTTGCCGTCGAACGTCGGCAAGAGCGCGTGCTGCTGATAGACGAACGGCTCGCCGTAGATTCCTTCTGTTTCGAAAACGGTTTGGTTATCGATGACGACCTGAATGTTCGATCCCTCGCGTCCCAGGATCGGCTTGCGCACATAGTTGCCGGCCAGCGGCTCGGTTTGCGCGCGCAGCAGATGCGGGTTTTCCGGGTAGAGCTCCCAGAGGATGGGGAGAATCGCCTTGTTGCTGAGGATCATTTTCCAGGGTGCCTCGAGCCAGCGCGTGTTGTCCAGCAGCAAGTTGGTGCCGAACGCTTCGCGCACCATCCATTCCCATGGATAGAGCTTGAAGCAGTCGCCGATGTGGCGTTCCTGTGAATCGACGAAGCACTTGCGCAGATTGTTCCAGCCGATCGCTTCAACATCGAGGTACTCGGTGGTCAGCCCCGCCTGCATCGCCGTGTCGCGGAGATAGGCGGTGGTCATGTAATCTTCCAGATGCCCGCGCAGCGCGGTGAAGTGGACGATCTTTTCCGTCGGCTTCACGCGCTTCCAGGCTTCGATCAGGCGCTCGTGGATCGAATTGAACTGATCGAGCTTGGGGAATTTATCCTGCAACCAATACCACTGGATGACCGCCGCCTCGAGCAGGCTGGTGGGCGTGTCTGCGTTGTACTCCAGCAGCTTCGGCGGGCCAGCCCCATCGTACGCGAAATCAAAACGGCCGTAGATCGTGATCTCATCGCGATCCCAGCTCTTCTTCACCCATTCCCAAAACGGCTGCGGAATCAGGAATTGCTCGAAGAGATTGTTGTCTATCACATGCTGCACCGCCGCCAGGCACATCTCATTGAGTGCGTAGGTGGCTTTCTCGAGTCCCACGATTTCCTGGGCGGTGAATTGGTAGTAGACGCTTTCATCCCAGTACGGCTGCTCATCGGCCGTGTGGAAATGAAATCCCTGTGACTCGACGGTCTTCTGCCAGTTGGGGCGCGGATTGGTTTGGATGCGTCGCATGAATCAATTGATCGCTTTAAGAGCTCGCGGCATGGCCGGTCGAACCAAAGCCGCCGTGCGAAGTGTGGCCGCTGGTGGAAGATCCGGAGGAGTGATAACCACTGGAAGAAGAGCCGCTATCGAGCCACGAGTACCAGTGGCTCGAGTGGTACGAGCTGCTGTGGTAAGAGCGCGTGGTCGGCTGGGTCGTGGAAGAGTAACGGTGCGGCGAAAGCGCGCTGGCGGTAAAGCTCGTCAGCGTAGCAGCCGAACCCACGAGCAGGAGCGCCACCGATTTAGATCGCCAGATCACGGGCGACATTGTACGAATCGCCGCCGCGTTGGCGCGTTCGAAAACCAATGAATTCTTGGAACCGCCGGTATAAACGGAGCAGATGAAACGTGGAGGAGCGTGACCGGATCGGAATGAAACGTGAAAACGTGAAACGTGACAGATATGCCGCTTCTCGTCACGTTTCACGTTTTCACGTTTCAGGCCCACATCCAAGTCGCGATTGCACTTAGGTCGGCGGGTTTTCCGGCCGATATCTCACCAGAGGTGCAAGATGAAGGCTGACGCAGAATTGATGCCAAAGGCAGCCGACTCCTGCCCGCAGGACGGGGGGACGGCAACCGAAGAAGAGAAGCGTGGACAGGGACCGAATCGTCGGGCGACGCAGGTCGACCGCCGCACGGGCCTGGAGCGCCGCCAGCAGACGCGCGCCGAATCAGGGTACACGGGCCCTGAGCGCCGCAGCGGCGTGGAACGCCGCACGGGCCTTGAGCGCCGGCGTGGCCCCGGCCGACGCCGCAGTGATGACCGCAAAGCCGCCGAGGAGGGCGAAATGACCGCCGAGCAGTTTGAATTCGTCATGGCGATCCAAACCTACAAGCGCGTCAACAAGCGCCTCTATCCGACCTGGACAGAGATCCTGGAGATCATCGATCAGCTCGGATACCGAAAGGTCATGCCGCGCAATATCACCCTCGAAGCGCCGGAGCCGGAGCTGTACGAAAAATAGGCGCGGGGCGAAATCCGAAATAAAAAATTGATGTCACGCGAAGAGACGAAGCTGCGAAGGCGGGATTCCGCCTTCGCAGCTTCGTCTCTTCGCGTGACATTCTTTTCGGAATTTGGTCATTCGAATTTGATTCTGCTCTGCTGAAATCCTCAAAGATCCTCGGCTTTCGTAGGGTGTGCTTTAGCACACGCGGTTCGAGCGTCGAGCGATTTCCGCGTGCGCTAAAGCGCACCCTACGGTAGAAATCAGAAGGATTTCAGCAGAGCAATCTGATTCGGAATTCGGATTTCACTCTCCACCTAGCTTCCAAACTCCGCCGACACGCTTACTTTATCTGTCACGCCAAGCTTCAGATCGCGCAGGCGAATGTCTCCCAGCGACAGGGCCGTCAGTGGCAAATCCCGATTTTGCAGCTCATTGAGATGCGGCTGAATCAGGCCGCAGGCCATTGAGCCCATGACGCCTTCGCCGGTGCAGGAGAGATTGCTGAGCCGCGCGATCAGGGTGGGATCGATGTTGAGCTGCCCGCGCACGAGGATGACGGCGGACATAAACATCTTCTTGGCCTTCACGCGCGCTTCGATGCCGATCGAGCGCTCGGCGGTTTGCGAAAGATTGAGCTTCGCCTCCTGAACCTGCACGCCCTGCGCGGCGGCGGCTTTTGTCGCCGCCGCGAGCACCAATTGTTGAATGTCGGAATTGCGAATCTGTACCGATAGCTTGCCCTCTTTTGCATCGGCCAGAAGCAGCATCGGACGGCCCGTCAAATCGCGGCCGTAATCGAATTGCGCGGCTTGAGCCGTCAGCGACAGCTCGACGGCGGCGGTTTCGATCCGCACCGGCTGGCCAATGATTTGCAACTGGCGCGCTGATGCCGCCGGCTTGATGCTCTTCACGCCTTTGGGCGGCGGCGGCAGCTTATCGATCCGCGCCACGGCACCCGTCAAGTTCACATCCGCTCGATCGATCGCCGGGAATGCGCCCGCAAGATTCACCGGCGGCCGCGCCGGTAACTCCAACATCTGCGCCAACCCCGCCGCCACGGCTTTGGCAAGTCCGTCCGCCGTCTCCGGAAAATCTGATCCGCCGAGATAAAACATGCTCGCTCCTTTGGCGGACATTGTAGGGGCGAATCAGACTTTTGCAGACTTGATGACCGCCTCCAGCGCCCGCAAATGCGCCTTGAGCGCCTGGCGGCCTTTCGTACTCAGGGCATACCAGCTCACCGGCTTGCGATCCATGAACTCCTTGCGAACGTCAATATATTGCGCTTCTTCCAGCTTGCGCAGTTGCGCGCCCAGGTTGCCGTCGGTTTCGTCGAGCAACTCCCGAAGGCGCGTGAAATTCATCGCATCGGCGCCGCTGAGCAGCACCAGCGCGCCCAACCGGCTGCGATGCTGAAGCAGTGGATCGAGCTTGTCCAATCCGTTGGAGTGCGTCATCGGACTTCCGAAGAAACGGCGTTGCGATCGCGCGCGGGAAAGAATGTCGGAACAACCAGCCCCAGCGCAATGATCGCGCCAAGCATCGTCCACCCATAGTGCGGCACAAATCCGACCAGCACGCCGCCGGCGATTAGCACGGGACCGAGCCAAAGGAAATGCCGCTCGAAATGGACGCCGCCCAGGAAATAGACGATGCCGATCATCACGACCAACACTTGCGAGCCGAGCGTGCTGCGTAGCGGCGGCATGACCACTGCCAGAGCTGCGGTCGAGATGACCGCCAGGATGATTCCGCCGCCCCAGTGCAATCCTTCAGTGCGCGATTTGGCTGCATCCTCTTCGCCCGTTTGCTTGGCCGCGCGGCGGCCGATCTGCGCGCCGATAACGCCGACCAGGATGCCGCCGATGAAAAAGAATAACCCGCAGTATTTGGGGACGACGTCGATCATCGCGTAGCCGATCAGCACATACACCGCGATCACGTAATAAATGGCCGGCGGTGTTTTGGAAGAGCTGTCGCGCCGATGGACGGCGTTGCGGACGAACCGCAGATCGTCCTGGAGCTGATGAGATTCGGTCATTTGGACTCCTGTTAGAGTACTCTACATTATAGAGTTATCGATCAGCGGTCAAGGAAAATTGAGAATTTTTCTTCGCCGTCTTGTAGGGTGAAAATGCGGCGGGCATTGCCGGCAGTGCCCGCCCTGCGTGCGTAAACGCCGCACATATTGGGAAACCTGGTGTGATACACGTGCGGTACCTTTAAACGCGCGACGACTGTCATGCTGAGGTACTCCGAAGCATCTGGCCGGATTGCGCGAGGCGGCCAGATGCTTCGGAGTACCTCAGCATGACAAGGGTTCGGCCATGTGGATCATCCACGTTGAAGATCCCCGGGATTCCTTCACATAAGGACGCGCGGCGCAGGTACAAACGTGGCGAACGCGAAATAGAGAAAGATCCGAGCCGTCCGGCTAATCGCAGTTATTGTCACCGGAAATTCCGGCGTGGCCGGCGTCATAGGGGTGGAAGCGCGGTCGTCTGCATGATTGATCGGGCCATACTCGCTGATCTATTCGACCGCCACGCGGCGCAACTGGTGCTTTACGCGCGGCAATGGCTCGATCGCGCTTTGGCGGAGGACGCCGTTCAGGAGATTTATGTGCGGCTCGCGCAGCAACGCACGCCGCCGGCGAATCCCAAAGCGTGGCTTTATCGCGCCACCCGCAATCAGGCGATCAGCCTTTCGCGATCGAGCCGGCGACGCCAGCGCCACGAAGAATTCGCGGCAACCGACGAGCCGTGGTTTGAGCCGGATGCCCCCGGCTGGATCGACGGCGCCGCCGCCCGCGCGGCAATGGAATCGCTCCCCGATTCGCAGCGCGAAGTCATCGTGCTCCGCATCTGGGGCCAGATGACGCTGAAGGAAATCGCAACCGTGACCGGATCATCGACATCCACCGTCTTCGACCAATATCGCGCCGGGTTGACGGCGCTGCGAACCGCGATGGGCGCAAACTGCGAGAACCCGAGAAAGCATCGAAACGCGTAACGCTTACAATTTTTAGCGGTAGGGCCGTAGGCCCACGTTCCGAGTATCCATCAAACGCGACGAACAAATGAACGACCCAACAACAAACGAATCGCTCTCCCCCGATGAGCGCCAGTTCGAGCGATCGCTTTCGCGACTTCCCGCGGCGCGATTGCGCTTCGACGATCGGCAGATCTGGGCGATCGCAACCGCGCGGGCCGAGCATCGGCGCGTCCTCTTCTGGCGCGGCGTTTCGGGAGCGCTCGCCGCAAGCTTGGCACTGGCACTTTGGGCGCGCTTCCCCCGACAGCCCCTCGCTCCATCGCCAATTCCTACCGGTGGAATTGTTCTCCATACGGCACCGACCACACATGACACGGATGTCAACCCAGTTTTTGTTTCATGGCCTGTGCGATCTGATATCAACGCGACAACTGATGATCCAACCTATCTGCAAGTGCGTCAGCGCGTTCTCACTCGCGGGTTGAATGGGGTAAGCCCCACAAATCACCAAAGCGCAGCGGCGGGTGAATTGATAACGCCGATCCGCGCGCACAATTCCGACCGCGCCGAGCAAAACACCGTGAATTACCTGATGGATCTGCTGGGGAAAGGGAGCCAGCTATGAAGAATCAACCGCAAGCCGACGCGTTATCCCCTCCTCCGGTACTCCGGGGGAGGGTTAGGGTGGGGGCTGCTGCCCAGTACGACACTCGCTCGACACAACCCCCACCCCAGCCCTCCCCCGGAGTACCGGAGGAGGGAGAAAAGCGCGGAGACGCGCGATCTCCTTCATGTAGGGTGGGTGTACTCGCCCACCAATGGCTGGGAGTGCGAACGACGCATGGTGGGCGAGTACACCCACCCTACATAGTCGTGCTCATCGCGATGATTCTATCGCTCGGCACCCTCTCGTTCGCACAACCCGCCAGCCCCCCTTCGCACCACGTTTCCATCACTATCTCCCCCGCCGCCTCGGCGGTTCCCGCGTTGCGATATCGATTACTTCCGCCGCTGGGGCAGCAGACGCCGGGGAATGCCGCCACGCAATATTTGATTGCGTTTGAGTTGTTGCCGCAGTCTGCGACGCCGGACGATATCGACGATCTGCTGGGTGTGCCGCTCAAGGATCTGGACACGACCAAAACGCGGGCGGCGCTGCGTGAGTATGCATCGGCGCTGGCTCAGGTGCGCATCGCTGCGGATCGGCAGCAGTGCCAGTGGGATTTGCCGCTGCGACAGGAGGGGATCAACACTCTTTTGCCGTACCTCGCTCGGGTCCGGCAGGTGGCGCGGGCGTTGGCCCTGCAGTCGCGCGAGCAGATCGCCGATCGGCGATTCGACGATGCCGGGCAGACGCTTCGCACCGGCTTTGCCATGGTGCATCATCTGCAAAATGAAGGCGTCCTTGTGCAAGGGTTGGTCGAGGCTGGGATAGCCGATCTTCTGCTGGCACGGGTCAGCGAATTGCAGCAAGCGAGCGGCTCGCCCAATCTTTACTGGGCACTGGCGAATCTTCCCAAGCCGCTGATCGATACGCAGACGATCGCCCAGGCGGAGCAGGCGTGGATCGACTTCAGCTTCCCCGAACTGCGCGGCCGCCCGGTCGAACAGCTCACCGACGATGAGCTGCGCGGATTGTTCCGTCATATGAAGGAGTTCCAATCCCGTAGCGGCCAGCTGCCGCCTGGCGATGCGCAGAATCTTGCTTTCGCCGGATTGATGGCCGGCGTTTATGGATCAGCCAGGGAATATTTGATCGCTCACGGCCGCACCGAAGAGCAGGTAAGACAGATGCCCGTTGAGGCGGTCCTCGCGCCGTATGTTTTCAATCAGGCGCAGCGCTGGAGCGATGAGAGCTTCAAGTGGGCCGGCCTTCCCTATTGGCAATCCCGCGCCGGCATCGAGCACGCCCAGCAGGAAAATACCGCACAGGCGCAGCAAGCCAACAACCCGCTGGCGACGCTTCTTCCCGCCATCGATGTGGCGTTCCTGCACTTCGCCCAAACCGAGCGCATGATCGCGCGGCTCCAGCTCATCGAGGCGCTGCGAGCGTATGCATCAACCCACGACGGCCAGTTTCCGCCGACGCTCGATGCCCTCTCGCCCGACATGCCCGCGCCGATCGACCCGATCACCGGAAAGAATTTCGGCTACGAAGCCCACGGCAAAAGTGCGACGTTAACGATCGAAGGTATCACCTCGCCGAAGACGGTGCCGCAGTTGGTGATTGAGATCAAGAGTTCATGACGTGTTCCAACTCAAAGGCGGCGATCAGAACCCTCTCCCCTGTACTCGGGGGAGAGGGCA
>DATBDZ010000268.1:0-12539 GCA_036276235.1 Humisphaera sp.
GCCTGAACCCTGAACCCTGAACCCTGAACCCTGAACCCCGAACCCTGAACCCTCACGGCACCCACCCCTTCAAAACATGCGCCTGTAGCATCCCCAGCAAACCGACGAGAATCGCTAGAGCAATGCTATGAAAGAAAACCCGGCGGAGGATTTGGCCTTCGCCGCCTCGTTGGCCGGTGGCTACGCCGGCTACGACGATGCTTTGCGCGTCGATCATTTTTCCCATGACGCCGCCGGAGCTGTTGGAGGCGGCGGCGAGGATGGGGTTGAAGCCGAGGCTCCTGGCGGTGATCTGCTGAAGGTTGCCGAAGAGGACGTTGGAGGCGGTGTCGCTGCCGGTTAGCGCGACGCCGAGCCATCCGAGCAGTGGCGAGAAGAAGGGAAAGAGTTTTCCTGTGCTGGCGAAGGCCAGGCCCAGCGTGGCATCGAGCCCGCCGTAGCGGGTGGTGTAGCCGATCGCCATCATTGCGGAGATCGTCAATAGCGAGAGTCGCACGCGCTTTACGGTGCCGACGAAGGTTTTGGCGAGCGCCGCCGGGCTGAGTCCGAGCACGAAGCCGGAGATGATCCCGCAGATCAGCAGCGCCGTTCCCGTCGCCGACAGGCAATTGAAGAGGAAGATCGCATCCTCCGGCGGCGTATCCTTCGGCACCACCGGCGGCGCGCGTCTTACCATCTGATGCAAGCCGCCGATCGGGATTTTCAGTGGGATGTGCAGCTTGGCCGTGGCGAAATCGAGATGGGCTTTCACCGCCGGCACACCCCACGCGAAGACGATCACCGAAACAATAATCCACGGCAGCCATGCGACGAACACCTGCGCGCCCGTCGGCTTATCCCGCGCGCTCCGATAGTCGATCGTCGCGACTCGCGAATGCTCGACCAGCTCCGCTTCCGTCTCGCGCAAAACGGTGCCATCCGCCACCGCCACTTCGCGGCGCCGCTCATCGGGCGTGTCGGCGGGCAATTGCTCATGATCAAATCGCCATACATCGGCCGGCTGCCAGAATTGCAACAACACCAGCACCGATCCGATCGAAGCCAGCGCGGCGGCGATATCCACCACCCACGGCCCATGAAAATTGCTGACGGCAAACTGCACAATCGCAAAGCTGAATCCTGCGACGAAGCAAGCCGGCCACACCTGCAGCATTTTCCGCCAGCCGCACATCACGCAGATGAGCCAGAACGGAACGATGAGCGAGAAGATCGGCAGTTGGCGGCCCACCATCGCGCTGAGCGTGGTCGCGGGAATCTTGGTGACATTCGCCAGTGCTAGGATCGGCGTGCCCAGCGCGCCAAAGGCGACGGGCGCTGTGTTGCCAATCAGCGCAAGCGTGGCCGCCGAGAGCGGGCGGAAGCCCAGGCCGATCAGCATGGCGGCGGAGATCGCCACCGGCGTTCCAAAGCCCGCGGCCCCTTCGATGAACGCGCCGAAGCTGAACGCGATTAAGATTGCCTGAATGCGCCGATCATCTGCAAGTCCCGCGACGGATCTCTTCACGATCTCAAATTGGCCGGTTTGAACGGTGATGTCGTAAACGAAGATGGCGCACAGGACGATCCACCCGATCGGGAAGAGCCCGTAAGCCGCGCCGTAAACGCCGGCCAGCGCGCTGAGTTTCCACGGCATGTGATACAGAAAAATCGCGACGGCCATCGAGGTGGCCAAGCCCGCGAGTGCCGCCACATGCGCCGAGACTTTCGTCGAGGCGAGCAATCCCAGCAGGATGACGACCGGCAACGCCGCGATCAGCGCGGAGAGCAGCAGGCTTCCCGCCGGCGTGTAGACCTGAGTCCAATTCATAGCGGAATCGTCCCGTGAATGGAGGCGTCAAGCAACTGAATCCAATGGACTGCCGGGATGTCATATCCCATTGCCAGCAGACTCGCGCGGATTTGCAGCAGACAGCCGGGATTGGCAGATGCAAGCACTTCGGCGCCGGTTTCCAGAACGTGCCGCGCCTTGCGATCGCCCAGCTCGCGCGCCGTGCGCGGCTGCACCAGATTGTAAATCCCCGCCGACCCGCAGCAGACTCCCGCCTCGCCGATCTCCAGCAGATGCAGCCCGACAATCGACTTGAGCAATTGCCGCGGCTGCGCGGTGATCTTCTGCGCATGCTGCAAATGACACGCATCATGAAACGCCACCCGCATCGGCATCGGCGACCGGCGAGTGCGCGGCGGAAGCTCGCCGAGTATCTCTGATAAATCGCGGCACTTTGCCGAAAAAGCTTTCGCCCGCTGCGCGTAGTCCGGATCATCGCGAAGAAGATGGCCGTACTCCTTCATCGCCGACCCGCAGCCCGCGGAGTTGATCGCGATAACATCGACTTGCATCGCGTCGAAGGTGTCAATCATCCGGCGGGCAAAGTCCATCGCCGATTCTTCCTGGCCCGCGTGCAGCATCAGTGCGCCGCAGCAACCCTGCGCGATCGGAGCGACAACCTCGCAACCCTCGGCTTGCAGTACACTAATTGTCGAGCGATTCACCTCATCGAAGAAGACGCGCTGTACACAGCCCAGCAACATGCCAACGCGCAAGCGGCGCTGGCCGATGGCGGGGAAAACCTCTGCCGTCTCGCGGCGTGGCCATGCGCGGCGCACTGTCGGCGCAATCGCCTCGATCATCCGCGCACGCTCCGGAAGCAGCTTCAAAAGATTGCTTCGGCGAAGCAGCCGTTGCAGACCCGAACGTTGATATGCCCACAACGGAAGCGCGGCAAACGCGAGTCTTCGCGGGTACGGAAGAATCGCAAACATCAACCGCCGAAAGAGCCGTTCCCATCGCGAGCGGACATGCCGCCGTTCGATTTGCGCGCGGGTGGCTTCGATAAGCTGATCGTATTTCACTCCTGATGGGCAGGCCGTCAGACACGCCATGCAGCCGAGACACGTATCGAAATGACTGACATAATTTGCATCCAGCTGCGCCTGCTGATCCAGCCCCATCTTCATCAGATAAATCCGCCCGCGCGGCGAATCCGCCTCGCGGCCCCAAAGCAAATACGTCGGACACGCCGGCAGGCAAAACCCGCAGTGCACACACTCGCTCACCAGCTCCGCCGACGGCGGCCGATGCCCATCAAACACCGCCAGCGGCAGCCGTTGCGATGGTGCCGGCACTTCGATCTGTTCCGATCCTGCCGCCATCAAATCCCTCCAACAAATCGACCGGGCGAAAGCGTGCTCTTCGGATCGAATTGCTCTTTGATCCGCCGCATGAGCGGCAGCGCATCGCCGGCTTCGCCCCAGACATCAATCGCCGATTTCACTGACCTTGGCGCTGTCAGCAGGATAAGCGATCCGCCGATGGGCGAAAGCTGGTCGCGCAAATCAGCGACAGCATCGGCGATGCGCGCCGGTTCGGTCGAGGAAAGTTGCAGCAGGCCGATACCGAAGGCCTGCGCGATCGCCCGCCAATGTACGCCGCGCTTTGAGGCGACCGTACGCAGTTGATCGAAAAGATCGGGAAGATGCGAAGAGAGCGTCGAGAATTTGCAGACACACGCATCGGGCGAGCCGAAGATCGCTTCGCGCTGGTTCCACGGATCATTAGCGACTTCGATTTGCTCCGCGCCACACCCCGCGAGCGCGGCACAGATCTGCGCGACTTTGTCATCAATCGCCTGCGGATGGGCTTCGATCAGGATATCGATGCGAGCACTTAGGCGTTTGGTTGGGCCGTCTTGTTCCCTCCTCCGGTACTCCGGGGGAGGGTTAGGGTGGGGGCGATTTGCAGAAGCGTCGCCAGAAACCAAGCCCCCACCCCAACCCTCCCCCGGAGTACCGGAGGAGGGAGAAGACGGAGAAAAAACGCCGTCAGTCGCAGCATCAATCTGCACGGCTGAGGTCAGCGGCGAGCAAGTCGCAATCGCATCGAGCATCTTCTTCAAGCCGCCGGTGGTCGGCTCCGCAAATGACAACGTCCGCGTCACCCGCGCCAGCGGATAGAGCCGAAACGTCGCCTCGACGATCACGCCGAGCGTCCCCATCGATCCGATAAATAGCTTCGGCAGATCATACCCGGCGACGTTCTTCACGACCTTCCCGCCGCTGCGCGCGATCGTGCCATCCGCCAGGACAACGGTGATCCCGATCAGACAATCGCGCAGCGAGCCATAGGCATGGCGCAGTGGTCCTGAGTCGTTCGTTGCGAGGATTCCACCAATCGTTGCCCGCGAAGGGCAAAGCACATCGATCGCGAGGCGTTGCCCATTTTGCGCGAGCCGCGCCTGAAAGTCGGCGACGGTGCAACCTGCCTGTACGGTTGCGGTCATATCGCCATGTGCATGCTCGATGACCTGGTTGAGCCGCGTCGTCGAAAGAAGAAGGTCGGCGGCGCGCGGCGGATGACCCCAAGCGATTTTCGTCCGGCCGCCTGCTGGAATCACCGCCAGCCCCGCCGAATTGGCCAGCTCCAGGACCCCGCGCACTTGCGTCGCATCAGCCGGCCGCACGACCAACCGAGCCGGCACGGCGCCGACATGCTCATCGCTCGAAGTCGCGCAAACATGCTCCGCACCGACGATTCGCGCGATCGGGTCCATCGGTGAGGAAAAATCCATCATGCAAATCCACGGCATCCGGGAATTTTGTTAAGGGTAGTGCGCAAAGGTGTCGTTTTGCAACATCGGCGCGCATTCGTTCCGGGACCCTATCGGGTCGCACTCATTGCTGGAAAAGTATGGCCAAAGCGTTGGGAAATCAGAGGTTGCTGATTACGCCTTGGCGATCCGCCGAACCGCTCGACACCCCCGTAACCTGAGGTTCCGGGCATTTCCAGCGTGCGAATCAAAGGGACGGGCTAACTGGCCCGGCGGCGGCGGGCGGTATTGACACCGACCAATCCTAACAGCATGGGGATTCCCCAGACAGCAGAGGGAGTTGGAGTCGAGATGGAATCGAGACGGCCGAACAGGCCGACGTCCTCGTTGGCGCCGCCGGCCGTGAAATAGAGCGAGTTGGGGGAGCCGCCATTGCCGCCGTTGCCGACGATCAATCCCCAAAGACCCGGGTTTACGATGGGGTTGTTGCTGGCGTCGCGCAGCGTGCCCAGGTAGACGCCCGTGGTGGGGTTGAAGGCGTTGATCGTGCCATCGCCGAAATTTCCGACCAGGAGATCGCCGGCGAACGAGCCGAAACTGCCGGGCGCGATGGCGACGCCCCAAGGCGAGTTGAGTACGCCGCCGGTCACCAGGCGCGTGAAGGTGTCGGTCGTCGGGTCAAACACATCAACCAGCCCGTTGCCCGGCCCAGCGACATCATCATGCCCGGTGCCGTCCTGCACGGCGAATGTCGTGTAAAGTTTTCCCCCGACGTTCTGGATATTGAATGGCGCGTATCCCGCGGGTGCATTGGGATCGCTGAAGGAGCCGATCGCGGATGAGTGTGTTGAATCGAACACGTCGATCGCGCCGCTGTGGAAGTTGGCCGCAAACAACCGGTCCTTGGCGGTGGAGATGGCCAAGCCCTTGTAAACGGCGTTGCTAGTTGAGTACATAGTCTCGGCGGTCGTACCTAGCGCGCCCCGCCAGCCAGCGATGGTGCCATTCTCACTGGCAAACATGAACAAATTGCCATTGAAGGTGGCAGTGCCGTTAAAGACAGTCCCGGTGATTGGCTCGCTTCCAGCTGGCATCGAGACGACCAATCCCTGCTTTACGCCCGCTGAGTTGTAGAGCGTGGCCTTGCCGGTAGCGTTGTCGGATACCCAGAAGGGGCTGCCAGCACTGGAGCTAACACCCCAGGGGTTAATCAGATCCGGATCGGCGCCGCTGGTAATTAGATTGGTCTGCTGGAAGGAATCGGCGATAGCCGTCCCTTGCACGGCCATCACAAGCGCAAACGAGCCGATAAGCGTCGATAGAATCTGTCGCAGCATTCTTTGCCTCGTGAGCAGACCACTTCGAGTCGATCAAAGCCCGCAGATGGCTCGCCCATCAGCGCCGGCCTTTGAAAAAGAGCCGGCTTTGAGGATGGCAAGTCTTTTACAAAAAAACGCTTCCGGGATGCGGTACCCGAATCCGCATCGCGATTGTAACCCCGCGGGAAGAGCACTAGCAATGAATATCGAGCAAAATTTTGTTTGCGAAGCGAGCTGGCGACATCACAACTCCGATCGAGTCACCTAAAAGAGTTCTGCAACCCCCGCCTTTTCCAGCGGGTGCGGCTCGTATCTTCCCTGCCGCTCGGCGCAGAGTCTTGGGCGCGGGAAGAGTTTTTCTGGGTTCGACAGGCCCTGTGGATCGAACGCCAATCGCACGCGCTGCATCGTTTGCAGATCGGGCTCGGCGAACATGTCGCACATGAATTCGCGCTTCTCGATGCCGACGCCGTGCTCGCCGGTGATTGATCCGCCGGCGGCGATGCAGAGCCGCAGGATCTCTCCCGCGAGTTTTTCGGCGCGATGTTCCTGTCCGTCGATGCGGCGATCGTACAGCACCAGCGGATGCAGATTGCCGTCGCCGGCGTGAAAGACATTCGCGACGCGCAGGCCAGCGGCCTCGCTCATCTGTTTGATCTGTCGCAACACGCGCGGCAATGCGGTTCGCGGAATCACGCCATCCTGCACGATGTAATTGGGGGAGATGCGCCCCATCGCCGCGAACGCGGCCTTGCGCCCTTTCCAGAAGAGCGCGCGCTCGGCGTCGCTTTGCGCGAGGCGCAGCTCCCATGCGCCGCAATCCGTGCAAATCTGCTTCACTTCGTCGATCAGCAATTCCACTTCGCGCGGCGTTCCGTCCAGCTCGACCAGCAGCAATCCTTCGCAATCCGGATATCCCGCGCCCACGGCGGCTTCGGATGCGCAGATGCTCAGCCGATCCATCATCTCCGCCGCCGCGGGCACGATGCCGGCGGCGATGATGCGGCTGACCGCCTCCCCCGTGGCGTCCGTCGAATGAAACGCCGCCAGCAGCGTCTGCACCGCCAGCGGCCGCCGGACGATGCGTAGCGTGATCTGTGTGGCAATTCCCAGCGTTCCTTCCGAGCCGACGAAGACGCCGCACAGGTCATAGCCGGGGGCGTCGCCGCATTGCGATCCGAAGTGCGCGATCGATCCATCCGGCAATACAACTTCCATCGCCAGCACATGAGTGGTGGTGAACCCATACTTGAGGCAATGCGCCCCGCCGGAATTCTCGGCGACATTTCCGCCGATCGAGCAGACTGACTGCGATGATGGATCAGGCGCATAAAAATATCCATGCGGCAGCACGCGCTGCGTTACGTGCGAATTGATCACGCCCGGCTCGACGACCACGCGCGCGTTGGGAATATCGACTTCAAGAATGCGATTGAGCCGCGCCAGGCTGATGACGATGCCGCCTTCAGCCGGCAATGCGCCGCCGCTCAGGCCCGTCCCCGATCCGCGCGCGACAAATGGAATGCGATGCTGATGACAAAGCTGCACGACGCGCTGCACCTGCCGCGCATCTGTCGGCAGCACCACCGCCGCCGGCACGACGCGGAAATTCGTCAGCCCGTCGCACTCATAGGTTCGCAGCTCCTGCGGATCGGCCAACAGCGCGGCTTTGCCGACGATCATGGCGAGAGGTTGGAGGAATTGAGGGGACGTAGATGCTCCAATGTCCCCCAATGCCCCATGTCAATTAGCGTTATCGAACCAGATCGGCGACGGCGATCGACTGATCCAATCGCGCCAGCGGAACCAGCATATCTCCGGGCTTCATGATGGAGACATCGTCAAATCGCCAACCAAAAGCCGCCGACGAATCCTCGATCGGCGCTCGATGCACCTCAACCTGCCTTTGTACGATATTCACGATCCAGTATTCGCGAACGCCGGCGGCGGCGTAATCGGCTACCTTGCGGCTGCGATCAAACGCGAGCGTCGTATCGCTGACCTCGACGACCAGCTCCGCGTCTTGGGCACGGGGATGATTGGAATAGCTCTCGCGGCTGCCGCGCACCACCGAAACATCCGGCTCGGGAAGTGAGTCCTGTCCCGTATCGAGGGGTAGTTGCATCCGAACCCACGACTCCGCAAACGCGAGCTTCAATCGTTCGGCAACGCGATCGGTCGTCGAAGCGTGCGCGAAGTTTTGCGGACTGAGCACCACGATCTCACCGCCGATGAGTTCCGCGCGCTGGCCATTGAACCATCCAAGTTCCGCCATCCGGTAGAACTCGTCTTTGGACCACCGACGTACCCTGGGTTCGGATTCAGCAACTAACATCTTGCACCGAGGGGATTGTACGATGAGAGGCGCGGAGGGAGCAACGGAGATCGATGCTACATCGTTGCTTGAACCGCTACGACTGCGAGCGCGGCAAGTAAAATTGCAACGGCGATGATAAGGATTGCCTCCCACGGAAAGCGTTTCGGTTCGGGTGTCGCATACTCCAGCGGATCGGCCATGCCCGATTATACCGCGGATGAAAGGGCTGCCTCACTTCACCGGCGATTCCAAGTAATCCAGCAGCGACGCGAAGTCGTTGATTGTCGTGTTGGCCAGCAATCCTTCAGGCATCATCGAAGTCTCGCGCGGGACGCGGCGGTTGATCTGCGCGACCGGGAGCTTGAATTCATCGCCGGTCGCGTTGCGGATCGTCACAACATCCGCCGCTTCGCGGACGATGAAGCCTTCGATGACATCGCCGTTCTTCAGGCCGAAGGCGACCGTATGAAATCCCTGCGCGATGGTCTTGTTGGGGAGCAGAATGTTCTCCGCCAGATCGCGCCGCTTGTAGATGGTGGAGATCGTGCCGAGGAACGGCCCCTTCGGCGGGTCGCCGGCGTTTACGGTATGGCAGGCGACGCAGCCGAGCTGCGTGAAGAGCTGCGCGCCGCGCGGGATGTCGCCCTTGGTGCTCATAATCGCGTCGAGAACATCAGTCGTTTTCATCGTGCCGATGCGGGGGAGCTTGGCCTCTGCGCGCATTTTCTCGGCGTCGATCCCCAGAGATTGGATGGCGCTGGTCGCCGCCTGTGCGACTTGCGGGTTGGGATCGCTGGTTGCATCGACGATTTGAGCGGCGCGGCTGGTGTCGCGGATCGCGACTGCCGCCTGCATGATCTGAATCTTTCGCTTGGGGTTCTTCCAGCCCTCGTCGATCGCCGCGACGGCGGCCTGGTGGGCCTTGGGCATGCCGATCGGACGTGCGGCAAGATTCAGCAAGATGGTATCGGCGACTTGCGAAAGCGGGCCGTCGGTTTTGGCCGCCTGATCGACGAAGAGGGAGAAATGATTTTCGAGATTGGGAGAGTTGCTGACGGCGTTGCGCGCCTGTTGAATGAGACTGGCGCCACCGGCGCCGCCGCGTCCTCCCCCGCGCGGGCCGCGTGCGGGAGCGGCGGCTTGCCCGGCGCCGCGCGCGTTAGCTCCTGGAGCGCCGCCCTGCCGAGCGCCTGCTCCGCCCGCGCCTGCGGGCGCGCCGCCGGGGCCGGCCGCCGCGCCTTGGCCGGCAGCTCCGCCGCCGCGATTTCTCCGGCCGCCGTTGCCGAGGCCGAAGGGCACATTCTGCAATCGTTGCAAGCCCGGAAGCACGGCATTCCACGCCGCGTCGTCGTCGGTTTTAACCAGCGCGATCACCGCCTGCGCGCAGGCGCCGAGGTTCGTCGATATATCTGTCGCCACCTTCGCGAGAAACGGGATCGCGTTGGCGGGGATTTCATCCGCCTCGGCGAAGCCCGCGACGACCATCGGAACCAACGTCGGATCGAGATTGGCGGCGGCGATCAGCTTTGCCGCCGCCTTGCCCGCTTGCACCTTTTCGATCTGGAATTCGCGGGCAAGCCGGACGGCGTCCTTCGCGTCCGCCTTATCCAGCGCGGCAATCAACGATGCAAGAATCTTCGGGCTTTCGCTCCACGCGACGGGGCTGAAATACGGGCCGGATGTGTCGGGGTGCGTGCCCCACCAGGTGCCATCCCAATCGGCTTCGCGGTTGGAGAGCCGGCACAGCGCGCCGATGATGCCAAAACGCTTGTCGGCATCCGTCTCGCGATCCAAACGCTGAATCAGGCCATCGACCACTTCAGATTCATGCAATTGCTTCAGCGCCAGCAACACGCCGGCGCGCTGGGCGGCAGTCGCATTCGGATAATCCAGAACGCCAAACATCGCCGCAAGATTATGCATCCGCAGCAGCGACTGCATCGCCGTGTGATAGATCACCGGATCGGGGTCGTTCAACATCGCGATGATGTTCTGCACCTGCTCCTGCGCATTGGCCCGCCAGAGGGCGACCATCGCTTCTTTGCGCGTGCGCGGATCGGGCGATTTCAGCGCCGCCGCCACAGGCGCGATCGGCATCGTTTTGGCTTGTTCAAGATCATCGCCCAGCGCGCGAATCGCCAAGGCGGCAATCGTGGGATCTTCCACAAGCCGCGCGATCGTCGCGTGCGACGCGGCGCCATTCGCGAGCTTCAAAGTGAACAGCGCGGCAACGCGATAATAAAGCCGCTTGGTCTTATCCGATGCCAGCGCCTCAAGCATCGGAGTGATTTCGGCGCGATTGTCCGCACGCCGCAGCAGCACGCGCTGCGCCTCCAGTCGGCGGCGGGCGCTGGGGGATTCCAGCAGCTTCACCAGCTCGGCATTCGTCGCCTTATCAAAATCCGGCAGCGGGTCGGCTTTGTATCCTTTGGGAACAACGCGAATCACCAGCCCCGCCATCGGGCCGCCCCAACTGAAGCCGCCGTTTCTCCAGCTCGATGCGTACATAACGGTGTTGCCATCCACTTCCAAATTCATCGAGTTGGGCATGCGGATGAACGGGTCATTGCTGATGGTGTACGTCGCTCCTTTGGGCGTGACGGTCTGGCGGAAGATGCCGGCGCGGCCATAGTCAGACGTGTACGGCTCATCATTCCATCCCTGCGGAATTCCCGGCTCATCGAGCCACATGCCGCCCGTGCCGGATCCATTTCCCAGATCGACCAGCGGCTCAATAAACTCGCCGGGGAAATTCACGAAGAGGCTCGGATAACCGTGCTCTTCAAAGCCGGTGTAATGATGCATGCGGACATTCCACCCGCCGCCGTCATTTGTATTATCGCGGGCGATGGCTTCGAGTGCGGGGCTGAGTGCAAAGCCGTAGACATTGCGCGTTCCATGCACCCAGATTTCGAGTTGAGTTCCATCGGGCCGGAAGCGGGCGACACCGCCGCCGTGAAGCTGGACTTTGCGGCCATCGGTGCCGATGGCCTCGCGGAATCCCATGTCGCCGCAGGAGAGATAAATCCATCCGTCGATGCCGGCGATGAGCTGCTCCTGCCCATGATCGACGCGCGAGACGGAGATCGGATTGCCCACGCCGCGGATGAGGATCTTCTCTTCGTCGGCGATGCCGTCTCCGTTGTGATCGTAGTAGGCACTGATGTACGGATTGTGCATCACGATCAGATGATCGTGATTCCAGATCATGCCGCGCACGGAATCGCATTTGGGGACAAACGCCTTCACCTCATCGGCCTTGCCGGTGCCTTTGGTATCGCGAACGCGCAGGATTCGCCCCAGCCCCGGCACCTGCCCCTGCGCACCGTTGCCATCGACGCCGACAAACAGCACGCCATCCGGCGTGGCGGCCAACGCCGTCGGATAATTCACCGAAGGCGGCGTCGCGAAAACATTCCACTCAAACCCCTCCGGCACCGAGATCTGATTCTGCACCTGCTGCACAATCTCCGGCGTCACCGCCGGCATCGTCGCCAATTGTTCAACGGTAGTCTGCGGCTGACTAGCATTCCCCCGCCGCCCGCCGCCCCGTCCCGCACCGCCGGCGCCAAATGCCCCGCCGCGCGCAGGCTGCGTCGCCGGCCCAGCGGCAGGCTGCGTCGAAGGAACCTGCTGCGCAAGAGCGATCGCGACGATCGCCAACCCGGCGGCAACCGCCAAACCAAGATGCCAACGTCGGGATCTCATGCCTCTGGGAGATGCGTAAGACATAGCCGCCTTGGTAAGGGATGAAAGCGAGCCTGGCTGGAACTGGTATTGTCTGAACCAGTCAGGCGTTTAACTTGGACGTACGGTGCAATGGGAATGCGAAATCGGAACTGGAAGTGGGCCAAGGAAAGTGAAGCAAGGGTTTTTCGCTCCACATATAAGTCAACACTTCGCACGAACACTTTTACGCGACCCACGGGATAGTCGAATTCGTGATCAGCGGAACCGTCATGCTGAGTGGCGATGCTGCTGCGCCGCACCCGCGAAGCATGAAAACAGATTTGTAGGGTGGGCGTACTCGCCCACCGCGAGCGGAAGATGGTGGGCGAGTACGCCCACCCTACACGAATTCGCGACATTTTCAGAGCAGTTACTCGCAAGCTCCGGCCAAGTCGCGCAAATGGGCGCGCCCTTCGGAATGATCCGTCGGACGCGGGATCTTGCTTAGAACCCTCTCCCCTGTACTCAGGGGAGAGGGCAGGGTGAGGGGACAGCGAGTTGCGAAACGGCGCGGTTCGCAAGATTGACGCTTTGTCCCACCCCGGCCCTCTCCCCTGAGTACAAGGGAGAGGGAGAATGCGCCGCTTTCGTCCGTCGCGCAGGGTGCCATGCCTCACGCTTGCGTGA
>DATBDZ010000269.1:0-11522 GCA_036276235.1 Humisphaera sp.
GAAGAGATATCGGATTGCCGCGGCCAGATAATGATTGGGATTGAGCAGACCGCTGCCGGGCGTCACGATGCCGTGCCGATCGGAATCGGGGTCATTTCCGAAGGCGATGCGGTAGCGATCTTTGAGGCCAATGAGCTTTGCCATTGCATAGGGGCTTGAGCAATCCATGCGGATTTGGCCATCGTGATCGACGGTCATGAAAGAAAAGGTCGGGTCGATCGTCTTATTGACGACCGTGAGGTCGAGCTTGTATCGCTCGCGGATTGGCTCCCAATACGGAAGGCTCGCGCCGCCGAGCGGATCGACGCCGATCTTGATCGCGGCCGAGCGAATGGCATCCATGTCGATGACATTCGCCAGATCGTTGACGTAGGGATGAACGAGGTCCTTTTCATGAGTCGTCTCATGACGGCGCGCCCGCTCGATCGGCATGCGCTTCACGGCTTCATTTTTGTCCTTGAGCAGCTCATTGGCGCGATCCTGCACCCATTGGGTGATATCGACATCGGCGGGCCCGCCGTTGGCGGAGTTGTATTTGAAGCCGCCATCGCGCGGCGGATTGTGGGACGGCGTGATGACGATTCCATCCGCCAGCGCCGGTGGCCGATTCTTGTTGTACGCAAGAATTGCATGGGATATGACCGGCGTGGGCGTCGGACCGTCGCCGGCCTGGATGATGGTGTCCACGGAATTGGCGGCGAGAACTTCCAGCGCCGTTTCCAGCGCCGGCCCCGAGGCGGCGTGCGTGTCCCTGCCCATGTAAAGCGGGCCGGTAATTCCCTTGCTCTGGCGGAAGTCGCACAGCGCCTGCGTGATGGCAAGGATGTGCGATTCGGTGAAGGAGCCGTCGAAGGGCGTGCCGCGATGGCCGCTGGTTCCAAAGCTGACGCGCTGCTGCGGGTCGCTCAGATCAGGCTGCCGCTCGTGATATTCCGCGAGCAGTCGCGAGACGTCGATCAGCATGCTTGCGGTCGGCGGTTTTCCAGCCAGCGGCGAAATGCTCATAAGCGGATTCTCCTGTGCAGATTGAAGCGGGAATCGTACTGTTGGGCCGGAACGGCCGGAAGTGAATAACCTGATGCAAAAATGGGCTGTGTTTGGTTGCGGCAAATGGCGAATTGACAGGCACTTGCGAGTCAAATTGCCCAGATTAAATGAAATAATTTAGACGCGTTCCGGGTTGATCCGCACATACTTGTTTCATGAAACGTATTTGTGTTATCCTTAGAGGGAACGCATAGCCGGAAGGTCATGCTCATCGCGTCGCTGCACTTACAAGTTCAGCCGTACACATCCCGCCGACGAGGTTTCACCTTAGCTGAAATGCTCGTCTCCATCGGCGTTCTAACTATTCTTATTGGACTGGTAATGGCTCTGACGCATCTCTTGCGCGGCGGCGCCAGTCAGGTGAGATGCCTCTACAACCTGACACAGATTCGCACCGCACTGGTGACGTATGTCCAGGATTACAGAATTTATCCTGATCCGGATTCGCTGAAGACTTCGCCGACGATGACATGGGAAGGCGTCCTAGCCAACGCAGGGCTCATCGGCCGCGACCCGGATATCTTCCGCTGCCCCGCCGACAACATTATGTATCCGACGGTCAATTCCAGTTACGACTGGCGCGACACCGGCAACGCCGCCACCACGCTGGCGGGACATCCGTTCGGCGACACGCAGCGCGAGAATTTTGCGCTGGCGTATGACGTCGGAATCGGCTTTCACGCCAAGGGGAAGGTCAACGTTGTGAAATTGGACGGCAGCGCGCTTGCGATGGACCAGTCCACCTATTTCAACGACATGGTTTTGCCCGTCCGTGATGGAGCAGGCACCGGAGGCACCGGGACCACCGGCAGCGGCACCGTGTTAAGCGGCCAATAGGCGGCGGCCCAGCCACGTTGACGGAGAATGCGATGAGAGTTCTGGTGGCGGAGGACCATGCTTCCCTGGCCCGCTCGATCGCAAATGGTTTGCGCGAGGAGGGATATGCTGTCGATCTCACCTTCGATGGCGCCGAGGCACTGCAATGGGCATCGGAAAACCCCTATGACTGTGCCGTCCTCGATGTGATGATGCCGAATAAAACGGGGTTTCAGGTCGTCGAAACTCTGCGCCGAAATGGTTCGGCGATGCCGGTTATTTTTCTTACCGCGCGAGATACGGTTGAAGATCGCGTCAAAGGATTGAACCTTGGCGCGGATGATTATCTGATCAAGCCTTTCGAGTTTGATGAGCTCTTGGCGCGGGTGCGGGCGATTATCCGGCGCGGGCACAATCATGCCTCCAAGTCGATCATCGTCGGCAATCTGGAGATCGACACGGCGGCCAAATCCGTGAAGCGCGCGGGCGCGACCATCACGCTCAGCGCCCGCGAATACGCCTTGCTGGAATACCTCGCGCTGCGGCAGGGAGAAGTCGTTTCGCGCAGCGAGATCTGGGAACACCTCTACGATCAGAACGATGAAACCGTGAGCAATGTGGTTGACGTGTACATCGGATACCTGCGCGGCAAGATCGATCGCGATCATGAGACGAAGCTGATTCATACCCGCCGCGGCATGGGATATGTGCTGTCGGAATCGCCGTGATGCCATGACTCGCCGAATCGCAGCGGCCATTCTCGCAACCGTATGGGCGACGCTGATCGCCGGGGGATTGGTCGCATATTTCGTGACGCGGGCGGTGCAAGTAGAGGATTTGGATCAAACGATCATCACCCACGCCCGCGCGCTCGATGCCGTAAAGGGGCGGCCGGAATACCGCAAGCCCGAAGCTCAACCGACCGATGCGTTGGTTGCCACCTCGCAAGGGGAGAGCAACCCGCCGAAGGCAATGAAACCGCGGCCGCCCGGCATTCTTCCGACTGTTCGGGACGCGCAATTCACGTCCCAGGGGAGCGGCATCCGCTATCGCCACCTTACGCTGGAGTTTCAACCCGTCGCTCAGGGCGGCGGTCCCCTGAAGGTCGAGTACTCGCTTCCGTCGAAGCATTTCGACGCGTTCATGAATCGCCTGGCCATTTCGCTGTCATTGTTCGGCGCCATCGCGGGAATCGTGTCAGCGGCAATCGCGCTGGTGGTTTCGCGCAAGACCCTGCAGCCGCTTCGCGAAACCGCGGAAGCCATTGGTGCAATTGACGAGCGGATGTTGGATCGCCGAATCAATGCCGATGCGCTTCCCGAGGAGTTGCAGCCCGTCGCTGATCGCCTCAATCAGATGCTCGGCCGGCTCGATCTGGCGTTCGCGCAGCGCAAGCAATTTCTGGCGGATGCTTCGCACGAATTGCGGACGCCCGTCGCAGCTTTGGTGACATCGATTGAAGTGGCGCTGCGCCGCCCGCGCGAGGCGGCGGACTATGTGCGGACGCTCAAAGTTTGCCTCTCCGATGCGCGGCTGATGCGCCAGCTCATCCAGACATTGCTTGATCACGCGCGGTCAGAAGCCGCCCCCGAATCTGCCGAGCCGTTCGATGCGGTGGCGCTGCTCAATCAGTGCGCCGATGTGGCCGACGGCCTTGCGGCGGCGCGCGATGTCACGGTTGTCCGCACGCTGCCATCTTCGCTCGAAGTCAGAACGCAGCCCAATCGCCTGCGCGGCATTGTGATGAACCTGCTCGGCAATGCCGTCGAGCACAATCGCACTTCGGGCACCGTCGAGATTCAGTGCGAAGCGAACGGCGCGAATCTGGAGATCGTCGTCAGCGACACGGGCAAGGGAATTCCCGCCGCGGATTTGCCGCATATTTTTCAGCCGTTTTATCGGGCGGCCAAGGATGAAGACCCCGACGCAGCGCGGCAGCACATGGGCCTGGGTCTGTTTCTGGTCGATTCCCACATCAAGGCGCTGGGCGGCGAATGCCGAATCCAGTCGGAGGTCGGCGTCGGCACGAGTTTCCATATCCGCCTGCCGAATGTCATCGCGGTGGAATCGAAGGTTTTGGCCGCGAGTTTGGGATAAATGCTTGTGCGAACAACTCTCACGATCCTTTCATGATCGATCGGGTACACTCAATCTCGATGAGCCGCCATCGCTCACATGCTCTGCGCCTTACCCATGTCACGCTGGGGCTCGTTGGCGTGTTTCTGTTAACTACTGTGAATCCAATTGGTTATAGCTATGCCGACGCCGCGGCCGCGGGCGGTGGAGTTACCCACGTTACCAGCGGCACCTATCGTATTCAGGTCACCGGCTTCTTCAGCGGTAATGGACAGGCGTCGGTTGGGGGCAGCCAAGTCCATATTTCCGCAACTTTGAAGGACAAGAGTGGCGCCGACGGGTTGGTCTTACGGGCGAACGTATCGCTGGTGTCCGGTCGCTTTAACGGGACCGGCACGCTGGGCGCTACCCCGATTTCGATCCAGGGCCGTGTCGATTCGGGCGATGGAAAACGCTCCGACGGCAGCAATCAGAGCGAAGTGCGCGTCAACCCGCGCATCGTCGCCACGTTCACGACTTCCGACGGGCGCGGCGGGCGAATCTTCGGACAGCCTGACCACAGCCAGCAGCCCGGTTAATCCAAACTCGTTTCCGCTCTCATCGTCCTTTCACCCAGCGGTCTGTACAATCGAATCTTGCGAGCCGGATGAGACATCCGGCGGTGACTTCCGGAGGTGGAGTACAACACCCCTGAAGCGGCTCAGAGCCGGTTCAGGGGTGTCGCAATTTGTGGGGGATGATTCGCGCGCACGCGACGGAGCCGGATCGTGCCGATCCGAAAATCACACAACCGTCTGACGATACCATTCCAGCGTGCTCTCAAGTCCCCTCGTTAGATCCACAATCGGGCAGTAGTTCAGCGTCGCGGCGGCCCGGGCCAAATCCGCAAACGAGTGCCGAATATCACCGGCACGCTCCGGCAAATGGGTCGGTGTGAGATGCGGCTTACCGAGTGTCGATGCGACGAGCTTCGCCAGTTCGTTAACGGTCACGCGCCCGCCGCATCCGACGTTGATGACCTCTCCCTCGAGCCGGCTTCGGTGCCGCGCCGCGAGAAGATTCGCATGGACGGCGTTATCGACATATGTGAAATCGCGCGACTGCTCGCCGTCGCCGTAGATGATGGGTTTCTTGTCAGAAAGTATCGCTTTTGCAAACGCCGCAATGACGGCGGCGTAGGCGCTGTTCGCGTTCTGCCGGGGGCCGAAGATGTTGAAGTAACGCAGCGAGACCGTATCGACGCCATAGCTGGCGCTGTAGGCGCGAAGCAGTCCTTCGCCCGCCAGCTTCGTCGCCGCGTACGGACTCCGGGGCAGTGGCGGCATCGTTTCAACCCACGGAACCGGATTCTCCCCATAGGCGCTGGAGCTGGCGGAGAACATGACGCGCGCCACCTTTGCCTCCCGTGCGGCTTCCAGGACATTCAATGTGCCATTTGAATTGACGTCCTGAAATTCGCGGGGCCGCTCGACGCTCGCCGGCACAGATCCCAGCGCCGCCAGATGAAACACAAACTGTGCTCCAGCCATCGATCGCGCCAGCGCGCCAGCATCGAGAATCGACGCCTCCATCAGCTCAACGCCGACACCCGAAAGGTTCTCGCGATCTCCGCCGCGCAGATTATCTATCACGATGACGCTCGTCCCCAGCTCAACCAGGGCGCGGCACAGATGCGAGCCAATAAAACCCGCGCCGCCTGTCACCAACGCGCGCGTTTGTCTAAAATGCTCGCCATGCAGCTCTCGCCAATCGCTCAGTCCCGAATCAGCCATAGTTTGTTTTTCCTGCAAATGCGTGTCGAATGGTAGTGACCCGGATGGCTCACTACCAGTGGCGAGCTCGCCGTTGATCGAATGTCAACCGTCCCTTGATCTTCCCTACATGCCCCTCCCCTATCTCACCCGCGATTTTCCCGGCATCGGCGGCGTCATCAAACAACGCCCCGAGGATTTCTTCGTTCAGGAAATGCCTCTCTACGAACCAAGCGGCGAGGGAGAGCATGTTTACTGCGAAATTCAGAAGGTCGGCATTCCGACGTTTGAGGCGATTGACCGGCTCTCCAAGGCGCTTCATATCTCCGGCCGCGATATCGGCTACGCCGGCCTGAAAGATGCGCAGGCGGTCAGCCGGCAGATCTTCTCGATCCAGGGGACGACGCCCGAGGCAGTCATGAACCTGCGCGTACCCGGCCTTACCGTGCAATGGGCGGCGCGGCACGGCAACAAGCTGCGGCTGGGGCATCTGTCGGGCAACCGATTTGCGATCAAGATTCGTGAAGTGAATCCAACCGACGTTGTGAAGATTCAGCCGGTACTCGCCGAAATCGAACGGCGCGGGATGCCCAACTACTTCGGCGAGCAGCGCTTCGGCCGCCGGGGCGATAACGACATGCTGGGCGCAGCCTACGTTCGCGGCGATGACGATGCCGTCCTGCATCTGCTGCTGGGAAATCCGATCTCCGACGTTGACGACGGCCAGACCCACGCCGCCCGCGCCGCGTTTGATCGCAACGACCGGGAGAACGCGATGAAGGCCTGGCCGCGCCGTTGCGGCATGGAGCGGCGCATCCTCGCGCGGCTCATCAAGACACAGCGCCCCGGCGCCGCCGTGCGCGCGGTCGATGAAAAACTTCGCCGGCTCTGGGTGTCGGCTCTCCAATCGCGCCTCTTCAATCAGGTCGTCGCACAGCGAATCGATTCGCTGGACAAGCTGATGGATGGCGACATCGCGTACAAGCACGTGAACGGCGCGCCTTTTCACGTCGAGAGCGCGGCCATCGAACAGCCGCGCGCCGATAGTTTTGAGATCAGCCCGTCGGGCCCGCTCATTGGCTTTCGGGTAGTTCTGCCGACAGGCAAGCCGCTGGAGATGGAGCAGGCGGTGTTCGCCGAATCCGGGCTGGCGCCGGCCGATTTCAAGCGCACCGGCCAGCTTCGAGTAAAAGGAACGCGCCGGCCGTTGCGCGTGAAGCCGGAAGATATGCAAGTAGCCGGCGGCGTCGATGAACATGGCGCGCATGTCACCGTCGCATTCACCCTGCCGGCGGGATCATTCGCGACGGTATTGCTGCGGGAATTGATGAAAGCCGAGTCGTTGGAGTAAACGGGCGCCGCTTTTAGTTCGGAAATCGCGTGCGCGCGAGTACCGCAGTTTTCGTAGGGTGTGCTTCAGCACACGCGGAACGACGGAGCGGCCAGCGGATCCGCGTGCGCTAAGGCGCACCGTACGAAGTTAGACGTACCTGACGGCGGAAAAACTTCGCAAGAAACCGTCATGCTGAGGTACTCCGAAGCATCTGGCTTACTCGCGCAAACCGGCCAGATGCTTCGGAGTACCTCAGCATGACGATTCCTCAAACTGAAAACGCGATCGAAGCGACACTGCAACCGGATTTCGTTCATGTATACCAAGACACACATCGCCCCCTCAAAAATCTTCGGCCAGGGCCTCTTCGCATCAGAGCCGATTCCGCGTGGCAAGATCGTCTGCTTCTTCTGCATCAACGCGCAAATCATCGACGAGCAGAGGTTCTTGCAAGCGGTTGCCAACAACGAGCAGCCGATGGTCCGCACTGCCACGCGCCAGGCCGGCAGGTACTACACGCATGGAAACGAGAACGAGCTTTACACCTTTATCAACCACTCATTCACGCCGAACTTGCTGTGCCATGTCGGCATGGTGATCGCGCGGCGTGACATTGCCGCCGGAGAAGAATTGACGCTCGACTATCGCACGCTGATCGACAACAGCGATATTGGCGTGTACCGCGATGCCGTCAGCGGCGAAGAAATCCGCGGCTTCTCCGCGCAAGAGACTTTGCTGCGCACCGCTCGTGAGCTGCTGGAAATCGTCGGAGATCTGGAAGGTTGGGAAGGATAACGTGTACTTGAGGCCGATAACTTGTTCGCCGATAGTAATTTAATTATCTGGCTACTATACCTTCAAGATAGGGCTTGCCGATTGCATCTGACAAAGGCATGATGCCTGCTCGTTCCATGGAAGTCGCACAGCTGCCACAACGCCGCTCGATACTGGACGCAATTGAAGAGCCCGCGCCGGCTCCCGCTGCCCGGCCAAGCGCCGACGATCGTCACCGCACGCAGTTTGTTGAAAGCGCCGTTCGCCGAATCCTGGCCGGCGATCTGGAGTTTGAGCGATATCGTTCCTCCAGCTCGCTGGTGCAGCAGGATGGGCTGCTGGATTATCTGATCGCGGCGGAAGATGAGCCGCATTCTCCGGATGAAGTCTTCGGGCGGATCCGCTGGGGCGGGCAGTTTGTTTATCTCACGCGCCATCCGGAAAAGCTCGACAAGCTCGACCAGCAATTTGGATCGCGCGGGTTTCGAGTCTTGCGCGGGCCGGCCATTACGCGCACGGGGCCGCTGAGATTCCTTCCATTTCTCGGTCGCAAGGTTCATTACCTGATCGCGCGGAAGATGTATCTGACCAAGCCGCGCGAGATCACCGAGCGGTTTACTTATCATGTGCAGCTCGTTGAGCCGCGACAGGGTATGGCGGCCGATGCGGTCAACGGGTGTGTCGTGAGGAAGGAAGTCCCCAGTCTCGAACGCGTCATCGGGCGCTTGCGGGCCAAGTTTTCCGACGTCCCGCAAAACGTGATCGAACGCCGCGCCCGAAAATTCACCGAAAAGATTTTCCCGCTCTTCCTGACGCGCGAGGCCGCGATGCTCAAGATTCTGCAGCGCGATCTCCCGCCGCAATATGCGCGGCGTGTGCCGACACTGCTGGAGGCAGAGAAGGATTCGCGCGGGTATGTCACGCGCATGTGGATCAACTGGCTCCGCAACGGCGGCCGCCAGCTTTCGCACCTGGAGTTTGCCCGCCAAAGCGCCGATCTGCTGCGCGTCATCCACAACCTGTCGAACATTATCCACCTGGACCTGCGGCTGGATAACATGGTCATCACCGAGCACGGCGTCGGCTTCGTCGATTTCGGCTCGGCCGTGCGCGTCGGAGAAAATATTCACGGCAACCCGATGCTGTCCGGGCTTTTTGAAGAGCTGATGCGCACCAGCCAGATTCAGCGCATGCTCGATCAGATGCGCAACACCGGCTCGCTCACCAGCTACATCATGTGCGACGCTTACGGCAAGGTGGACAAGGCGGTCGATCTGTTTTACCTGGCCGTACAAATCAAGCAGCCCAGCGGCAACCCCGATATCGCCAACTTCATCAAATACGACAAGGACGGCCCGGAAGCCGCTGCGCTGACGCGCCTGATGGACCAGGTCCTCCGCCCGCCCGACCCGCATAGGCCGCTATTTCGCAGCGCCGCCGATGTGCTGGAGGGGCTCAATCGCGTCGAAGATCAACTCAAGGGGAAGGCAACACCGCGCGTGACAATAGAAAAATACGGCTAAAAGCACGGCAGGCAATGCCAGCGCTGCCAGCAGTACGCGCCGCGCGAAAGGACTCCCGACCCCCTTCCGTTTTCGACCCCCTTCCGTTTTGCCGACCCCCTTCCGTTTTGCAAGTGCCAAGTACCTGCTCTGAAAATGTCGGCGGCATACGAACGCCACGGGCATGCTAACGCAAGCCCATGCCACCCAATTGGAGCACTGCCGCAAAATCGGGTAGCATGGGCTCGCGACAGCGTGCCCGTGGGGTTTTCGTACTTCGCCTGCGTGCTGATAGCACGTCACCCCGGCATGACGGTGTGTGCGCAGGCGAGAACAACCAAGCCATCCGGTCTGCACACCGAAGCGGTTCACCATAATCACCCCCCTACACCCGCAGCGAGATTCCAAACTTTCTGAAAGATATCTTCGCTCCTCCATTGACGGTAAAATGATGCCAGTGGATATCGTCACTGCCATCACCGGAGCGAGCGGCGCGATGTATGCGCAGCGGTTCATTGCCGGCCTTGTCGCGGCGGGCGTGAATGTGCATCTGATCGTTTCGCCGCTGGGACGCCGCCTGCTGCATGATGAGATGGGGATGGAAACCGTCGATCTCGCCGCGTTGGCGGGGACTGACGCGCACACCATCACGTACTACAACTACAACGACGTCGGCTGCAAGCTCGCCAGCGGAAGCTTTCTGCATGATGGGATGGTGATCGTCCCCTGCTCCAGCAACACGCTGGCCGAAGTCGCGCATGGCATCGGAGATAATCTCGTCGCCCGCGCGGCGGCCGTCACGCTCAAAGAGCGGCGGCGGCTGATTCTCGCGCATCGTGAGATGCCGCTCTCGCCGATCGATGTGAATAACTACAAGATACTTACCGATGCCGGCGCCATCGTCGCGCCGTGCAATCCCGGCTTCTACCTCAATCCGACGACGATTGGCGAAGTGGTGGATTTTGTCGCTGGCAAGCTGCTTGATCTGTCGGGAGTCTCGCACGCGATGGAGACGCGCTGGGACCCGAAGAAAATCCGGCCGCCGGAAACAGTGTAGGCAGTTTGCGATTGCTGATGTGTGATTTGCGGTTTGAAATCTGAAATCCGAAATTTGAAATCTCAAATCTAAGATTTCAGATTTGAAATCTGAAAATCGATCTGAAAATTGAAATCTCAAATCTGAAATTTCAAATTTGAAATTCACATACCCCATGACCACCGACGCCGCCTCGATTCAACCGCAGACTGCAACTCCCCGACGGCAATTCACCTATCGTCTCTCGACATTCGCCGGCGACATCAAAATCGCCCACACGATCTTCGCCCTGCCTTTCGCGCTGCTGAGCACATTCCTTGCCGCCGGTGGTTGGCCGAAGCTGGGCCAATTGGCACTGATCCTTGTCTGCATGGTGACGGCGCGCACGCTGGCGATGGCGGTCAATCGCCTGCTCGACGCGAAGCTTGACGCGGACAATCCGCGCACGGCCCGGCGGGCGATCCCCGCCGGCGCGCTGTCGCGCGGGTTTTATTGGATGATCGTCACACTATGTGCGGCGGGATTCGTAGCCGCGACGGGCGGCTTCCGGTGGGCTTACCACAACCCGTGGCCCTTGCGCATGTCGCTCCCTGTGCTCCTGCTGCTCAGCGCTTATCCGCTGCTCAAGCGCTTCACGCGCTACTGTCATTATTATCTGGGAGCGTGCCTGGCCATCGCGCCGCTCTGCGCCTGGGTAGCCATCCGTGGCTCGATCGATCCGCCGCCCTTCTGGATATTCGGTGCGGTGCTGCTGTGGACGGCCGGCTTCGACATCATCTACGCGTGCCAGGATTATCAAATCGACGTCGCCGCCGGACTGTTCTCGGTGCCGGCAAAAGTCGGAATCGCCAAAGCGCTGTGGATCAGTCGGATCACCCACGTCGGCTGTGCCGCGATGTTGCTGGGGCTGGGCATTTTCACGCCGCAATTGGGTGCGTTCTATTTCGTCGGCGCCGGGATCGCGATCGCGCTACTGATCGGCGAGCAGATGCTCGTCCGCGCCGAAGATCTTTCGAAGGTGAACCTGGCGTTTTTCACGTTGAATGGATTCATCAGCCTGATCGTGGGGACGCTCGGGATCGTCGATGTGCTGCGGCATGCGTAGTTATGACCTGAAGGAAGACATGCCCACGCAAGCGTGGGACATGGCGCCCCGTCGCGAGAACCGGATCGTCCGCAGTTAAAAC
>DATBDZ010000270.1:0-25454 GCA_036276235.1 Humisphaera sp.
GGGTGTACTCGCCCACCACGAGCGGAAGATGGCGGGCGAGTACACCCACCCTACATCGAATCGCAGCACGCGGAAATCGATCGTCGTTCGAGCTCAAAACACCTTCAGGATTGTCGAAGCCGTCATGCTGAGGTACTCGCAAGCTCTTGGCCCGTTCGCCCAATCCGGCCAGATGCTTCGGAGTACCTCAGCATGACACTGCTCAACAAGCACGGGTGTGTTCTCCAATTTTGCACACACTCGTCACGTTTCACGTCTTCACGTTTCATGCTCTCTCACGTTTCATGAGCCCCTCATCTCGCCGGCGCCAGCGTTATCGGGAACGCCGGGCTGTATTGGACATACGTTTCATCGCCGATCTTGGCCTCGGCTTTAAGCACGGCCATCCGCGTGCCGGTTTCGCTGGCGGGCTCCACGGTGAATCGCAGCGCGCCGGCCTGCGCGTTGCCGGTCATGCGGAGCGGGTCGAGCTTCATGCTCGTGGCCAGGGCTCGCTTGCGGTTGGCGGCGTAGCCTTCGAGCGTGACCTGAACATCACCGGCGAAGTCATTGCGATTGATCAGCAGCGGAATCTCGCCGGCGCGATATTGGACGAACGTGGAAGCTTCAGCGATTTGCGCGGTCAACTCCTGCGCTCTTGTGCGAAGCGGCGCAAGCGAAGGGGCGGCGGCCGACTTGTAATAATTCATTACCTTGGCCTTCTGGGCGGCGTCGCGCTTGTCGGCGGGCATCTTCAGCGATGCCAGCACGTCAGCCGGCAAATTCGCCGCGCTGTCGGGTGTCGGGTTCGATGTCACCCAGATCCGGAAACGGCCGAGCGTGTGATTCGTCGCGGCGGCGTATTTCTGGTCAAGCAAAATCGTCAGCAGCGATCCGCTCTCGGCGGCGATGGGCTGCGTCGGATAGAACGTCGCGACGCTCGGCAAACCGGCCGCGGGCGCGACCGCCCAGCCGGTGTCATCGCGGTCGTCCAGCGCGCCCAGCGGCGAAAATCCCTGCTGCGAAAAGCTTGCCGATGCGCCGCGGAACTCCACCGCCGACGCCATCGCCGGGGCGGCTTTGCTGCTTGTCGAAACGGCCAGCTTCGTCAGCACGAAGTTTCCGCCCGCGCTGCGGCCGGGGCCGTTGTCGGGAAAATGCGCATCGGGGAGCGCTTCGATGCGAATGGCGGTGATGTTGGAAATTGGAGCGGTCGCTGCAAGCGTGTAGCTATCGGTCGCGGGATCGATGCCGCTCACCAGCAGCGAGCCATCGGGCTGTTTTGCGAAGGTTGCGCCGGCGGCTGATTTGAAGTTGGCGATATCGAGCGGCAGCCACGCATCGCCGGCGAGCGTGCGCTTTTCCCACGAGCTTCGCTCGGCATCGAGCATTGGTGCGGGAGCGTTGAGCGCCGCTTCGAGGCGCGCCAGCTCGGCGCTGGCGCTGATTGCCTTCTGCAACGCCGCCAGGCGGCTGGCGATTGCCGACAGCTTCGGATCGATCATCCGGTAATACTCAGCCAGCTGCGCCTTCTGTTGCGGCGTGCGCCGGGCCCCGGGTGTTGCCGCCAGATCGGCGATGTTTTGCGGGATGCCAACTTTCGCGGCGGCGTCGGGATCGGTGGTAACCGACAGCCGCAGGCGGCCGATCGCGAATTGCTTGTCGTATTGCTGATCGAGCGCGAAGTGCAGCAGGGAACCCTGCGGATATCCCGACGGCGCGCGGGTGAAAAAGTACGCCGCGTTGAACCGGCCGGCGTAGGGGGAAATTGCCCAGCCCTTGTCGGTCTTGGGCTTGAGCGTCTCGGAGATCGGGAAGCCTTCCTGCTCGAGCAGCGCCTTGGGGCTTCGCAGCGCCAGCGGCAGAAATTTATCCGGCTCACTGGCCGATGCGATCGTGGCAGAGAACTTCGACAGCACGAAATTGCCATCGCCCGGATGCCGCCCCGGCCCTTTGTTGGGAAGCGAGTCGTCGGGCAGCACTTCGAACCGGATTGCGGTGATGCTGGTGAGATTGGTCCTGGCGACGATCGAGTAGGTTTCCTTCGCGGGCAACTCGCCGCCGATGAGAAACGATCCATCCGCCAGCCGCGTGATCTGCGTCGCGCCGGCGGCGGTCATTCCCGCATCATCCAGCGATGTCCAAACCAGCGACGTGCTGATCTTCCTTTCCCACTCCGCCTGCGCCATTTCGAGTTCCGGCGTCGGCTGATTGAGCTTCTTTGCCAGCGCATCGGCCTCTGCGCTCAATCGCTGCACGCGCGGCGGCGTGAGCCCTTGCAGCGATTCGATCGTAAACGGCGCCGCCTCCATCACCGTGAGATACGCCTGCTCCACCGGGCGATTTCCCATGAGCGGCTCGGCGAGTTTCGTGACGATCTGATTGTCGATCGTCGCCGTCGCGCGGACGCGAATCGGAAATGTTCCCAGCACCGCTTCAGCATCCGCGCTGATCGTAAAGACATCGCTGCTGTTGGCCGCGAGGACGATCGGGGGCACCGTCAATCCCGGCGGCAGGTCTTCCAGCGAGATCGTCACATCACCTTTGAACCCGCCGAGGCGTTGGACATCGCAGAAGACGGCGGTCGTTCCGCCGCGGCTTACGCGGATCGCATCGGGCAAAAATCGCACGGCAAAATCCTGGCCCGACCCCGAGCCGCCGGGGCGGATGCGCAGGCGGTAGATGAAATCCGGCCCGCCGTGATAGGTGAGATCGCGCAGGCTCGCCAGATAATCGCCCGGCTGCAGATCGCGCGTGATCCGCGCGTCGCGGCCGGGGGCATCATCACTGTTAATGATGGAATCGCCCTTGATGTTGCGCAATGTCAGCAGGCAATCGATCGGCGAACCAATTCGGCGGCCAACGGTTTCGATCGTCAGAAGCTGCCGCTGATCGACATGGAAGCGGAAGAAATCTTCCTCCCCCGCTTGCTCGATCCGCCCGCTGATATCGACCGGGCAAGGAACCGTTTCTGCCTGATTGGCCGAATGGTTGTGGCCCTGCTTCACATAAGCCGGTAGATCGCTGATCTCGAACGGCGCGTTGTTGGTCAGCCCGTTCTCGGTGCGGCCGCGCACATCGACTGGCCCCAGGGCCGCGTAGTTCAGATCGAGCGAAAGATGATCAAGCCCGCGCAGATTGACGCCGATCGGCTCGACCTTCGACATGCGGCCCGGCTGCCCGCTCATCGGCATCAGCGCCTGCACATAGGGAATCGGCCCGGCATCAATGCGATACGCGTAGTCAGCGCCGCCGCGAAATTCCAGGTCGCGGATTTCCATCTCATACGTGCCGTCGCTGGGCGGCGTGAAGATCAGCGTCGGATCGCCGCCGTGCATTTCGACACTGGGCGAAAGCTCGCGGCCACTGGCGTCATGAATCGTCACGATCGGATCGAGCCGCGAGCCGGATCGGGCGGCATGCACATCGAACACCACCGCCTCATCCTGATGAGCCGCGAAGCGAAAGCAATCGAGATCGCCGGGCGCATCCATGCGGCCGGTCAGCACCGAAGGAAGCTGCACGCGCTGCGCGATATCGGGGGCGTTATTCGGCTCGGCTTCGGCGGTATGCGGATACTGGCTGATCGTGACGCGCAGCGGCGCGGAAACGCCGGTCGGGCTGACGAGGCGAAGCTCCCGCTCGCCGAGCGCGGCGTCGCTTGCAGCGGTGAAACTGACGCGCAGGTCGGTGGGTGAACCCATCTCGCTGGATTGAGTTGTCGGTTGGGTCGCCGGGGCGGATCGGAGAATGCTGGCTTCTAGTCCCCGGGGATTCACGATGACCGATGACGAAACCTTCGAGAGGTGTTGGCCGCGAAGGGTAAGCTCGATGTTTTGCCCGCGCTGAAGGACGAGCGGCGGGTTGTCGCCGAGGGTGGGTACGGATTGGGCGCGGCTCGTCGCACCCGTCACAAGCAGTACAAGAATTGCTGCCAGTGGCACGCGAAACATTCGAGCGCATTGCAGTATCTGCGATCCGAACGATGTCATGCTGAGGTACTCCGAAGCATCTGGCTGGATTGCGCGAATGGGCCAAATGCTTCGGAGTACCTCAGCATGACGGCTGTCGGCAATCTTGTATGGTCATTCGATCGTTGCCCGTGCGTGCATCACTTAAACAACCCCAACACCGGCTTTGCCTGCACGAGCTCGCGCGGCTGGCCGAGGTGGTTGTTGACCATCGTCGCCGGATCGACGCCCATCGCGTGGTAAACCGTCGCCAGCAGTTCCGTTGGATGCACGGGATTTTCGGCGGGGCTGGAGCCGGTTTTATCGCTTTTGCCGTATACCGCGCCGCGGGCGATCGGGCCACCGGCCATCAGGCCGGTGTAGCAATAGGGCCAGTGGTCGCGTCCCTTGGCGCTGTTGGTGTTGCCACTGGTTGAGACGCCCATCTTGGGGCTGCGGCCGAATTCGCCGATCACCAATACAATTGTGTCGCGTAGCATGCCGCGCGCGTCCAGGTCGGCAATGAGCGTCGGGACGCCCGAATCAAGCTTGGGGCAATGCAGATTTTTGAGCGGCTCAAAATTGGAGGCGTGCGTATCAAACGCATCGATCGTCGGATTGCCGTTGGCAACCGCCGGCCAGTTCACCTGCACCACGCGCGAGCCGGCTTCGATCAGGCGCCGCGCCATGAGCAGCGATTGGCCAAACGTATGGCGGCCATAGCGATCGCGAATCTCCGCCGGCTCTTCGTTCAGATCAAACGCCTTGCGGGCGCGGCCGGACAAGATCAGCTCCAGCGCCTTCTTGTCATAGGTATCCAGCGCATATTCCGAAACGGCTTTTTCGATTTCCGGCATCGCCGCGTCGACCTTTTGCAGCATCGTCGCGCGGCGTTCCATGCGGCTCTGATTGACCTCCTGCCGCAAGGAAAGATCGACCGTGCTCACGTTCTGATTTGGGTCCTGAAACATGTAATACGGATCGTAAGCCGCGCCCAAAAACCCGGCACTTCCACCCTTGCCGATCACACCCGATTCCTGCAACGGCCGCGGCAGCATCACGAAAGGCAGCATCGGATCTTTCGGCGGCATGATCCGCGCGAGCTGGCTGCCGATGTGCGGATAATCCGATCGATTGGGCGGCTCAAGCTGCCCCGACGGCGAAACCTTATCCGGCGTGTAGCCGGTCATCATCTGGTAGATCGCGGCAGTGTGATTGAAGAGACCGGCTGGCGTATAGCTGACCGATCGGATGAGCGTCGTCTTATCGAGCACCTTCGCCAGATTCGGCATCACTTCGCTGACCTGAACGCCGGTGATGGCGGTTTTGATCGGCGCAAAATCGCCTCGAATGTTATCCGGCGCATCGGGCTTGGGGTCCCAGATATCCAGATGCGAAGGTCCGCCTTGCAGGAAGACGAAGATGAAATTCTTGGCGGCGCCAAATCCGTTTTGCTTTTTTGTTGCGCCGGATTCCTGCCCGCGTGCCTCGGCGGCGAGCAGACTCGCCAGGCTCACGCCCAGCAGCCCCGCCCCGCCCACGCGAAGCATCTCGCGCCGGCTCATTCCATCGCACGTCGCGCCGGGTTTTCCGGGGATTGAAAGCATGTTGGTCTCCAGTCGGTCGCGGCCACCATTGGCTCTGAAACGTGAAGACGGGAAACGTGACGGAAGTTAAACCGGCCCGTCACGTTTCACGCTTTCACGTTTCAGGCTCACCGATTAAACAAAAACGCCGGGCTATTCAGCAGCGCCCAGGCCAGATCCTGCGCTACTTCGATGCGCTTGGCGCCCTGGCCGAGGTTTATTGCGGCCTGCTCGGCTTCGGTTGGGGGGCGGTTGAGGATCATCAGATATATCCGCCGTACGACTTTATGATTGTCCGGCTCCAAAGCCGCCAGCTTCACGATCGCGCTGTCGGGTGAATCGACGGCGTTGTTAATCACCGGGCCGTTCACCAAGTTCAGCGCATGCGCAAGGCTCACATTGCTTGTCCGCTCGCATTCGCAGGCGCTCTCGCGCTTGGGGCGGCCGAAGAGCTTGAGGAAATCATCCTCCACCAAACCATCGGCCATGTAGACGCTGCGCATCCCCGCCGGCAGGCCCTGGATCGTGTCCTTGGTTCCGGTGGCGATCGCAACGGCGTCGCGCAGTTGCTCGGCGCTGAGCCGTCGCGGGATGGCGTGGGAGAAGTTGATCTTGTCGTCCTCGTTCCAGCGATTAGGGATCACCGATAACTGATACGTGCGCGAGCCGACGATTGTCTGAATCAGCTGGCGGGCATCGAAATCATGCGCGATGAAATCGGCAGTGAGTGCATCGAGCAATTCCGGATTCACCGGCGGATTGGACGCGCGAATATCATCGACCGGCTCAATAATCCCGCGGCCAAAGAAATAGCTCCAGACGCGATTGACGTATGACCGCGCGAAGAGCGGATTCTCCTTGCTGGTGAGCCACGTCGCGAAGGCGTCTTCGCGCACCGCCGCATGCTGCACATCCGGCTCGGTGCCGAAGGGGACGGTCGGCTGCATGACCGCGCCGGTACGCGGGTGCATCACCTCGCCGCCGTTGTAGCTCGCGTAGACGATCTCCTCGCCGGGCATCGCGCCGGGCTTGAAAGCGATGCGCGAGAAGAACGCGCCGAACTGGTAATACTGATCCTGCGTCCATCGCTCAAACGGATGATCGTGGCATTTATTGCAATTGAAGCGAACACCCAGAAATGTCTGGCTGACGTCCTCGGTAATCTTTCCCGTATCCCGCAGGGCGCGGTAATAATTCACCGCCGGCGTGGTGTAGCTGTCACCCTGCGCGGTGATCAGCTCATGGACGAATTGATCGTAAGGCTTGTTGCGGGCGATGGATTGGCGAATCCATTCGCGGAAAACCCAGACGCCCTTCTCGCCCAGCGCCTTGGAATTGCATTGCAGCAGATCGGCCCAGCGATTCGACCAAAACGCGACATAATCGCGGCTATTTAGCAACTGCTCGACCAGCTTATGCCGCTTTTCCTGGCTGGGCGTGGGATCATCGATAAACGCCTGTGCCGCGTCGGCACTGGGGATGATGCCGGTCAGATCAAGATAAACGCGGCGGATGAATTCATCATCGGTGCATTCCTCGGATGGAAGTATCTTTGCCTTCTCGAGCTTGGCGTTGATGTATTTGTCGATGAGATTGTACTCGGGCATCGGCGAAAAAACGTAGCCGCGCCGATCGCCCATCACCGACACATTCATCACGCCATAGTTTCCCTCATAGCGGACAAGAATCGCCGCCTCGCCGCGGCGAAGCGCGGTGATCTGATTGCCGGCGATCTTCGCCACTTCCGTGCTGTTGCTGGTGAGAATCGCGTCGCGCGTCACATCGCGCGTGGTGCCATCCGGATAATGCGCGATGACGATCATCGTCTGCGTTCGGCCAGGAAGATCGATCGCCGCCTCGGCGGGGAGAACTTCCAGATGATTGGGCCGCGCGGTCGCGGGTTGCGGATCGAAATTCGCGCCTTCCTCGATCCAGCGATAAATTAATTGATATTGCCGCGAGTCGTTGTGGAACAGCGTGCGGCCTTCATGCGCGACCGCGCCGGTCGGCTTGAGCAGCATCAGGCTCTGATCGGGCTGCACACGATTGATGCGGCGGCCTTGCAGGTCCTGGGCGAGAGCCGCGTAATCGAATTCCGGATCGTAGCCGCGCAGGGAAAGTTTGAAGCCGTTCTTGCCTTTAGCCGCGCCGTGGCAGGTGCCGGCGTTGCATCCGACCGCCGCCAGCACCGGCTCGATATCGCGGACGAACCGCACCGGCGCGAGCGCCGCATTGCTGACGCTGACGGAGAGCGTCGTCTCCTTGCCGACCGCGCTGACGACGACGGTTCCATCCCCCGCCGCCGTTGCATGAACGTAATGATCGGTGCCGACTTGCAGCATCGGCGACTGCGCCGAAAACGTCGCCAGATCGGTCACATCAAATCGGCGGCCATCCTCGGCGACTGCCCAGACGAGCACTTGCCGCGCGTCGCGGTCATCGGTGAGCGTGAGGGATTTGGGCTGCAATTCCAGCGACACAATCGCCGGCAGCGGCGGCTTCTCAGGCCCCTTGTCCGCATCGGATTTCACCCGCGCCGCCCAAGCCGGCGACGCCGCCAAGAACAAGCCAATTGCTGTCAATAATCCTGGCGTGAGCCGGCTTTTATGCATGTTCGATCATCCAAATCAACTCGCGGGCCAACAAAGACTTGCGCTATTCGGCCGCCCGCGCTTCTCCGGGGTTTCATCCGCTAACCCTGTAGTATTACGCACGGCGTCAAAGGGTCAATCGCCGGCTAAATTTAAGTACGTCCACTATCCGTGCGCGTTGTCAAGAATTGATTTCATGTAGCATGGGTTTTCAACCCATGGCCGCGGTACTCCGCGGCTCGAATCCAAACGCCTTTATCCAATCATATTAGCCGAAGGAGCCGTCATGCAGAGGTACTCCGAAGCATCTGGCCGGATTGCGCAAGCGGGCCAGATGCTTCGGAGTACCTCTGCATGACGACCTTTGGAGGTGCCACGCTTGACTCCAGTTGTCGAAAAAACTGATCGCTTCGCTCCTTGCTGAATTGGCCGGAGTACCGGCCAAAGTCCTGGGGTACCAGGACCCACGGGTTGGAAACCCGTGCCACATTGAAAGACCTACCGCTTTACTTCCTGCAAACGTGGGTCGGTGCGATGAATAATCTCGCTGATGCCGGTTTGGTTGAAGCCTTTGAAGCCTTCGTTGCGCTCCAGGTTTTCCAAGTGCGATCCGAGCGCGCCGTGTTGGCGGAATTGATCCGCCTGTGCCTGCGTGATCTGCCCAGCCGCGAGCAGCTTTTCGATTCGTTGCGGGCGGACGGGCCAGATTTCTCCTTCGGTGAACGCCTGGCGCAGATACGGGAAATTCGTGAAGGGCTTCATCGTCTTCACGCCGGCCGACGCTTCGAGCTGCTGCTTGAGGCCGTCGAAATCGAATTGACATTCGAGATGATGCATGCCGGCTTGCAGGAACGCTTCGCCGTGCAGGGCGCACCAGAGGCCGACGGTGCCGAGTTGTTGGCGGGGCGCGAGCCCGGCGTGGGAAAAATCGCCCATCAATTCATCGGGCGACATATCCACATCGGCGAAGATGATGATCCTGGCGATCGGCTGCTCGACGATCTGCGCCCCCCAGCCCGCCTGCAGGCCGGCGTAAAAGCGCTCGCGGCCGGCGAAGCCCAGCTTCTCAAAGATCGCGATCATCGGCGCGAAATGCTCGCGCGAGGAGCGATAGGTGTGATGATCGTGATTGGCCCAGCCGATGCCCAGACGATCCTGCCGCGCTTTTTGCACGCGGGCCGCCGTGTTGCGGCGCTGCCAATATTCGCGCTCGGCGGCAAAGAAAATGTCGCACGTGCGATCGACGCCCACATCGGTAATCGCCTGATCGATCAGCGAGCTGGCGGCGGCGAATCCCTCGCTTTCGCGCGCCACGTCGCGCGGGCGACGGCGAAGCGCCTCGAAATGCTTGAGCACCAGCATCGCGCGCTGCGGGCTGAATTCCGGAACATCAAAGCCGGCGTAGCCATGCCGCTCGATCACCCAAAGTTCGGCGCCTTCGCTGGCATTGATTCGCGCGCGGCGGACTGGCGCAAGCGGAACGCCTTCAATTTTCTCGTCGCTGCTGATCTGCCAAACCGAAACAAAATCGGCAACCGATTCCACCTTCAGAAACAGGCGCGTGATGTTGTCGGCTCCGACGACGATCGGCGGAAAGAGCCCTTGCTCCTGCACAAAGCATTGCGCCGCGCCCGCCGCCGCGCGCGGCACATAGCCGGCCCCGCGGAATTCGTCGGCATTGGCCGCCGCGGGGGGAAGCTGAATATGATCGATCAGGTCGATCAGTCGAACGCCCGCTTCATTTTGCAGACGCTCTTTGAGCGAGCGCGTGAACGCGGATCTCGCCAAAAAATCGGCGGCGAGCCGCTTCACCAGCGCCTCGGCCTTGGGTTGTGGCGTCCATTGGAACGATTCCAGCGGATTATCGGAAACAGCGGTCGATGCGGTGGCCATAGGTTGACCTCTCGTCGTGTCGATAACCATGTAGAGGCGAATCTCGAATTCGCCCGCGTGGGCCGCGCGAATCGGTTCGGGCAACCCGTAGGGGCGAACCTTGTGTTCGCCCGCGTGTTCGGGGACGAACCCGGCGGTCGCCCCTACATACAATAAGTATAGTCGGTCATAAAGGAGTGCAGGGCATGAATCGAGTGCTGCTATTGGGAGCGGGAAAGATCGGCGGCGCGGCGGCGCGGTTTCTCGCCGCCAGCGGGGATTACGATGTTCTTGTCGGCGATCTTGATCCGACCGCCCTGCGCCGGCTGGAAGAATACGACGGCATCCGCACGATCAGCCTCAGCGCCGGCGACGGTCCCGGCCTTCGCCGCGCGATGGCGGATCGCCAGGCGGTTATTTCCGCCTGCTCATTTCACGCCAATCCCGGCATCGCGCAGGCGGCGCTGGATTCGGGCATCAGCTATTTCGATCTGACTGAAGATCGGCAGACGACAGCGCTGATCCGCACCCTCGCGCAATCCGCCAAGGCCGGGCAGGTCTTCATGCCGCAGTGCGGCTTGGCGCCCGGGTTCGTCTCGATCTCAGCAAATCATCTGGCGCATCAATTTGACCGCGTCGATGAAGTGCGGCTGCGCGTCGGCGCACTGCCGCAATTTCCGACCAATGAGATGAAATATAATCTCACATGGTCCACCGATGGCCTGATCAACGAGTACGGCAACCCATGCGAAGCCGTCCACGAAGGCCGCCAGATCGAAGTGCTGCCGCTCGAGGGCCTGGAGCATTTCTCGCTCGATGGGATCGACTACGAGGCGTTCAACACGTCCGGCGGCGTCGGCACGCTCTGCGAAACTTTTGATGGTCGCGCGCGAACCCTCAACTACAAAACCATCCGCTACCGCGGCCACCGCGATTTGATGTGCTTTCTGATGAACGAGCTGCGATTGAATGATCGCCGCGAGCTGCTGAAAGATATTCTGGAAAACGCCGTGCCGATTACGCCGCAGGATGTCGTGCTGATCTTCTGCACGGTAACGGGCTGGAAGCAAGGCCACCTGCTCCAAGTGACCGACGCCCGCAAGATCTACCACGGCGCGTTCCTGGGCGGCCAATGGAGCGCCATCCAAATCACGACAGCGGGCAGCCTGTGCGCCGTGCTCGATCTGTATTTCACCGGAAGACTTCCCGATCGCGGCTTCGTCCGCCAAGAGCAGGTCGATCTGGATGAGTTCTTAGCGAATCGCTTCGGCGCATGCTACGCAAATTCGCCGACGGAGATGCCGGTAAGGAATGGCGTGCTGGCGGAGTAATTCTCTTACTTCTGCGCCGCGATCAGCTCATTCACTCTCTTCGCAAAACCCGCGGGATCCATGATCTTTGATCCTTCCGCAATGACCGCCTGGTCATACAGAAGCCGACCGAACGCCTCGATGCGCGGATCGGATCCGTTTTTCTCGGCGATCGTCCGCAGCGTTTGCACTGCCGCATGATCGGGATTGAGTTCGAGGATGCGCTTGGAGTTGGGAATCTCCTCGCCGCGGCCCATGCGTTGGAGAAGCCGTTCCATATGCGCGCCCATCGCGCCTTCGTCGGCGACCAGACACGCGGCGCTCTCCTTCAGCCGGTCGGTCAAGCGAATGTCCTTCACCTGATCCAGCTTGCCCTTGAGCGTTTCCAGCAGCTTGCCAAACTGCTTTTGCTGCTCCTTGAGCGTGTCGGACTCGGCGGCGGCATCCACGCGATCGACCGCTTTCAGATTCTTGTCTTTGTATTTGCCCAGCGACGCCACGAGATATTCATCCACCGGATCGGTCAGCAGCAGGACTTCCTGGCCCTTGGCCTTGAATGACTCGACATAAGGCGAGTTCTCCAGCATCGCGCGATTTTCGCCGACGAGATAGAAGATCTCATTCTGATCGGACGACATGTGGCCAATATAATCGGCCAGCGTCGTGAACTTTCCGGCTTCGGTCTTGGTCGATTCCAGCAGCAGCAGATCGGCCAGCCGCTCGCGGTTGGACCAATCCTGGCCGACGCCTTCCTTCAGATACTGGCCGAATTCCTTGTAAAACTTCAGATACGTTTCGTATTCGCCGCTCTTGGTTTCCTCGAGCGTTTTGAGGATTCGGTTGACCAGGTTCGAGCGGATCTTGGCCAATAGCGGATTATGCTGGAGCGTTTCGCGCGAGACGTTGAGCGGCAAATCCGCGGAGTCCACGACGCCCTTGACGAACCGCATGTAAGGCGGTGCCAGCTCTTCACATTCATGCGTGATGAGCACCCGCCGCACATACAGATCGATGCTCGATTTTTTCTCCGGCCCGGCCATCCAATCCACGCCGCGATGCGATGGAATGAACAGCAACGCGCGAAACTCCGTCGCCCCCTCGGCGGCCAGATGAATTGTCTTGAGCGGATCTTCCGAATCGCGCGAAAGCTGCTTGAAGAACTGGTTGTATTCCTCAGGCTTTACTTCGTTCTTTGGCCGCAGCCAAATCGCTTCGCGCGAGTTGAGCGTTTCGGCTTTTTCCTTTTCGCCGACGAGGATGATCGGATGGGCAATGAAATCGGAATATCGCTTGATCGTTTCGCGGATGCGCCATTCGCCGAGGAATTCCTTGGCGTCTTCGCGAAGGTGGAGGATGACATCCGTCCCACGGGTCGGCTTTTCGGTCGGCTCGACGCTGAATTCTCCCTGCCCGTCTGATTCCCATTTGACGGCTTCATCGCCGCCAGCGCCCGCCGGGCGAGAGATGACGGTCACGCGGTCGGCGACCATATACGAACTGTAAAACCCGACGCCGAACTGCCCGATCAGCTCCGGTCGCTCCTGCGCGTCCGCCTGCTGCAGGCTGCGGAGAAACTCGCGCGTGCCCGAGCGGGCGATGGTGCCGAGGTTGGAGACGATCGCCTCGCGCGACATGCCGATGCCGTTGTCGGAGATTGTAAGCGTGTTGGCTTTCTCATCGGCGATGAGCCGAATCTTGAAATCCGAATCTCCGGCCAAAAGCTGCGGGTCTTTGAGCGCTTCGAACCGCAGCTTATCAATCGCGTCGGCGGCGTTGCTGATCAACTCCCGAAGAAAGATCTCCTTCTTCGTGTACAGCGAGTGAATAATCAGATCCAGAAGCTGCTTGAGCTCTGTTTTGAATTCCATTTTTTGGGGCGCGGTTTCAGTGGTCATGAGTGAGTCCTTGTCGCGGAGGTTCATCAAAACGCGTGCCGTGATGCGATTGCGCTTAACTGCCTGATCCTCAGTAACTTGTAGTTTATGCGATTCTCGCCTGAACTGTCAGCTTGGCAGCCAACGAGAGTTGTGGCGGCAACCTGGGCGGGCGGTTGGAGGTTGATTTTTCGGGCAGTGGGTCAGTTTGAAGTCATCGGTGGGTGCCACAGGTCGGATACCTCGGCGTAACTCAGCATGACGGTCCTTCGCTCCAAGTTCCAGAAATGTGTCAGGCTGTTTGGGTCTTTCGCATGCGCCGCTTTCGTCACATCTTCCTGAATCTTGCCGGCGTGATGTCTGCATTCCTGTTCATCGCGACGATCATTCTCTGGGCTCGCAGCTATCGCCACCCCCGCTCGGCCGGCGAGGCCGATTCTGTGGATTTCACTTATACCGATCCGCTGTATTGGCTGATCAGCAATCCCGGCCGCCTCACGTTTTGCCGCCAGGTCGGCAAGGATTGGCCAAGCCCGCAACGCCAATTTGAATTCCTCGGCCTCGAATTCGCCCGCGGATCGAATGGAAAAAGCTCGCTGATCAACCTGCTGATCCCCTACTGGATGCTCTCGCTGGCGACAGCAATGCTTCCAGCCCAACGCCTTTCCGCATGGCGAGTGGCGCGCCGCGCCCGACAACGCAAACGCCTCGGGCTCTGCACCAGATGCGGCTACGACTTGCGCGCTTCGTCCGGAAGGTGTCCCGAATGCGGCGCGATCCCCGAACAGACGGCGGGATAAATCCCCGCTGTACGCGGGTATCTGATTTAGCGCAACGTAGCGCGGGATTTATCCCGCCGATCTTTCGTGTCCCCTCCTCCGGTACTCCGGGGGAGGGTTAGGGTGGGGGCTTCTTCGCGAACGGCGCTCCGCTATTAGTTTGACCAGAGGGAAATCGTTGACGATCGCGCACGGTTATAATTGAAGCGATTGGCCATCAGGAACATCACCGATGTGCAATGGAACCTGGGTTTGCTTTCCCTGCCGCGCGACCGTCCGCCGTCCATCATGGCGGCACGCAACCGATGTGCGCCCATGGCTGATCGGAAGCACCAGCGTTGGCCGCGTGCGCTGTCCGCATTGTGCCAAGCTTTGTCAGTTCATCGGCCCGACAATCAAAGTGCCGCCCAAGCGAGATGCCCGAGCCTGGCGGCGATTTCAAGAGAGAATTGTGCGACTCGGGATCGAGGCACTCGACGAGCGATACAAGAAGTCGGTGCGCCGCCGGCACGAGCTTGAGAAGCGCATCGTCGAATTGAAGACGCGCCCGCAGAGCGTCGGCATGCGACGGCTTATCGCGAAGGTACAAGAAGAACTTCGCGATGACGCTTCGTAGGGCGCGCTTTAGCGCACGCGGATGCGTTGACGCGCCCAGAGACTCCGAGCGTACGCCCCCTACCCCATCGCCGCATCCACGCTGTCGGCGAATTGAAATAGTCGATCCAGCCGCGTGATTGCGAAGACTTGCCGCAGGCTGGGTTGAGCGGCGGCGAGCTTGAGCGTCTGCTGCCGTGATTTGCATTTGCTTGCCATCTGCACCAGCAGGCCCAGGCCCATGCTCGGGATGAATGACACCTGGCTCAGATCGAGCACCACCAGCGAGATTTTGGCGTCGGCCGCGGCGGCTTCGTCGATCATCCGGCCGACTGTCTTGAGCAATTCATCATCCAACAATTTCATCGGCATGCGCGCGATCAGGGTCTGCCCGTTCTTCTCAATGCTCGGCGATGCTTCGCCGGTTTGCTGTGTCATCGCATACCTCCGCCGATTCACACGTTTGATTTGCCTACGTAGCGAATTCCGCGCATCGCCGTCGCCAGCGCCTCGGGACGGCTGGCATTCTTCAGTGCCTCTTTACCGGTAATAATGCGATCGTTCACCATCTGCAGCAGATGCTGATCGAACGATTGCATCCCGCTCTCTCCGCTTTGCACATATTCAGTCAGCTCCGCCAGCTTACCTTCAAGGACATATTTCTCCGTCACCGGCCCGCCGCGCAGAATTTCGATCGCCGGGCGGCGGCCATTTCCATCCCGCGTGGGAACCAATCGCTGCGAAATGATCGCCTCCAGCGATTGCGCGAGCTGCGAGAGCAGCACCTTATGCTCGGCGGAGGGAAACATCGCGATGATTCGCTCGATGGTTTGCGCCGCCCGCGCCGAGTGTACGGTGGCAAACACCTGATGGCCCGTATCTGCCGCGCGCAGTGCCATTCGCAATGTTTCGATATCGCGTAATTCGCCGATGAGGATGACATCCGGATCCTGCCGCAGCGCCTGACGAAGCGCCTGGTCGAATGAAGCGCTATCGCTTCCCACTTCGATCTGCGAGACCAGCGCCCGCTTTTCGCTGTGCATGTATTCGATCGGGTCTTCGACGGTGATAATCTTCACGTCATAATTGGTGTTGATCAGATCGATCATAGCGGCAAGCGTGGTGCTCTTGCCGCTGCCGGTGGTTCCGGTGACCAGCGTGAGCCCGCGCTGCGCCAGCGCGATATCCATAACCGCCGTCGGCAGATACAGGTCCTGAATCGATGGGATATTCGTGCGGATCGACCGCATCGTCATGCCGGGCGCGCCCAGCGTGTTGAACGCGCTGCAGCGGAACCGCCCCGCCACCGCGTCGGTAAAGGAAAAATCCAATCCCTTGGCCGCCTCTTCCCTGAAGTCCCCCTTCATATGCGGCGGCAGCATTTGCGCAATCTGCTGCTTGAGCTCCTCCGCCCCCACCGCATCCTTCCCCGCGCGCACAAGACCGCCATGCACGCGCAGGATCGGAGCATGTCCACCCTGAAGATGAATATCCGAGGCTTTGGCCTCGATGGCCTGCCTGAACAATGCCTTGAAATCAATCATGCCTCAGCCCAGCCGATCTGCCCCGCTGATTGTGGCAGTATCCTGCCTTAAATGAGGATGCAGCACAATTGGACCTTAGGGCAATGGGATAGGATGAGCGGAAAAGATTGCTGGCGTCGGAGAAGTGATAATCTCAGCTTACAGTTTCTCAATGGCCGCCCTTCTTCTGTCCCAAGGCCACACCAGTCAGCACAACGGCAGGCTTGAGCTTGACCGCTACGTGATCCTCGCCGGGGACATTGGCCCATCCGGCCGGCGCGACTTCGCGGATGACATAGTTGCCGGCGGCCAATCCATCGAAAGAAAACCTGCCGTCGGGACCGGTCAGGGTGCGCCGCTCGTTGGCGTCAACCTTGCCGTTATTGTTGGCGTCGATGTAGACGACACGCGCGGCCAAAAGGGGCTCGCCGTCGCCCCGTTTGCCGTTGGAATTCCGGTCATCAAAAACAAATCCAGAAACCCGACCAAGGTTTGTCTGTCCGAAATTCTTGTTCGCAATAGTCTGCCCCACCGCCAGGGCGACTTGATAAGTACTGGCGGTCGTTGCGCGCCAACCTGTGACCGAAGTCTCGCGGACAAGGTAATCGCCCGGCACGAGGCCCCCGATCGTGTACGAGCCATCGGCCATGGTGATCGCCGACGGCTCCAGCGCATCGAAACGTCCGTTTTCATTCAGATCAACGAAGATGCTGCGGCCTGCAAGGCCTTGCTCGCCGGCGTCATGGCGGCCGTTGGCGTTTTCATCGTTGAAGACGATGCCGGCAATGGATGCGTCGGCGGGAACCACGCTGGCAAATTGGAACTGAGGATTGCCGGTCCCCAGGACAAGCAGAGTGTTCCCGTTTCCGTTGATTGTCAGATCGCCGTTCGAGGAGCCGAAGTTGACCGTTGCATTGGAACCGGCGGCAACAGTCAGCGTGTGAGTTCCATCGTCCATGTTCAGCGTCAGTGGAGTGCCGCCGGAAACAAAGATGCTGTCGTTGCCGCCGTTAGGAAAATAGACGAGCGATTGGCGGATTCCATAGGTCAATACGGGCGCATCGTCGAAGGTAACCGTCAATTGGCCATTGTTGGTGGAAAAGCTGGCCGCGTCGTTCCCCGCCGAGCCCTGCAGGGTGATCGTGCCGAAATTGTCTGTGGGAGCGGCATAAATATGAGCGAGGACAGGCGCGGCAGGAAACGCGCCATCATTGTCGTGCGCCGATGCCTTGATCGTAAACCCTGCCGGCCCCGACGCGGTTCTATAGGTGTGCTGCCCCGTCGGACTTGAGCCGCCGACTGTACTGACACCGCTACCGTCACCCCAATCGACCGACCACTCGTACACGGTAAGGCCACCCGGGCTGGTCGAGCTTAGGTTCAAGTTGTAGCTGATACCCGTCCAGCCTGCGGGAAGCCCGCTGGCCGACACGACGGGCGGGACGACAAGGATTGTCAGATTCGCCGCGGCAACGTTTTGGCGTCCCGTGCTGTCGGTCACGCGCAACGCGACCAGACGCGTCGAGCCGGCCAGCCCGGCGGCGGAAAAGGAGGGAGTCTGGCCAACCGACGTCGCATTGAACGTCAGTGGATCGCCCTGATAGTTGAAGTCCCATTCATATTTGGAGATGGTCGTTCCACTTGCAGGCGTCGCCGATCCTGCGAGGGTAATCGCGGACCCTTCATTCAGGCTGTATGGGCCGCCGGCGCTCACAATCGGCACGGGATTCTGCCCGGAGAGCAGAGCACCTGCTGCCGGATCATTTTCATAGCCGGTACCACGCGACAAGCCTCCCACCATGATGTAGCGGTTGGAGGCGGGCACGACGAACAGTCTGTTTGCATTACCTGCGAGGCTTGAGCCGAACGTCGCCACGCCGAGACTGCCAAAGGTGGGATCGGGGAGTCCCGCATTGGTAAAACGCTCCAGCCAGAGCCCCGATGCCATCAGGATTTTCCCGCTGGCGTCGACAGCGAGCACGCCGCGCGTAGTGGAAGTAGGGCTGAAGTGCGCCACGACGCGTCCGGCATTTCCGAAACTCGCGTCAAGGGAGCCATCCACGTTGTAGCGTGACAGCGCGTTATAGAACGCCGGGGCGCCGTTATCCCTGACATATCCTGATAGCAGAATCTTATCATCCGGCTGAATCGCCATCGCGTTGACTATGATGTCGTGCTCCCAGGCCGTGGAAACGAAACCGCCGTTGCCGAATGTTGGATCGGGTGAACCGTCGGGCGTAAAGCGCGCCACGATCGCGTCCTGGTTAGCGGCGCCCGGCAAGCTATCAGCGTAGCCGCTGACGACAATGCGGCCCTGCGAATCAACGCCAAAGCCAACGAGCGTGGCGTAGCCGGAAAAATGCATTGACGTAATTCCACTTTGGCCGAACGTGGTGTCCACCGCCCCCGTTGCCAGGAGGCGTTCGACGGTAATGGTGGAATTCCCAGGGAAACCCAGGTCCTGCCCGCCGTTGTAGAGCAATAATTTGCCATCGGCCAGGCGGATCATCGCATCTGTAAGACCACCGATACCATTCGACAATGTCACCGCGCCACCCGACCCAAACGTTGAATCGAGCGTCCCGTTGGAGTTGACGCGAAAGATGTACGTAATGCTGGAGCCGCTGACATTGCTGGTGCCCTCGGCGAGGATCTTCCCGTCCGGCTGAACCAGAACGCTGAACAACCGATCGAGGCGATTCGATTCATCGGCCAGGAAGTTACCATTGGTGGCAAAGGTTGTGTCCAAGGAACCATTCGCGTTCCACCGGCTCATGAGAAAATCCGAACCGGTTCCCAACAGACGATCCGCTGCTCCTACAGTGATGATTTTCCCGTCCGGTTGAATCGCCGCGTCGAGCGAAAAAGCCGTTACGGGCACCTGCGGAATGAGGGTTTCGTGTCCCACACCGGCGAAGGTCGTATCGAATGCGCCCGCGGCGGTGTAACGGAGAACAAGGCTGATCTGGTACTCCGGCCCGCTGAACTGGAACTGCATGCCGACGCCAATAATCGCGCCGCCGCTCGTTTGGGCGAGCCATGCGAGCGTACTTGGCTGGGAGGCGGCAACGCCGCTGCTCCCAAAGGATGTGTCCAATCCACCGGCGCTTGTGAGCCGTACGAGAAACGAGTTGGTGCTCGTTCCGCTTCCGGTCAGTCCAGCGACAAGAATATGCCCGTCCGAGGTGAGCGCTGCTGACGTTGTGGTGAGAGCAAACTGAGAAATATTGGTTTCAGCGATGCCCGCGGAGCCGAACGTGGAGTCAAGAACGCCGTTGCTGCTGTAGCGCGCTACAATGATGCTGTCTTTGATTCTCTGAAACTGGTCGATTGTGGAGTCCTGCCCGACGACCAGAAGCTGGCCGTTGGACTGAATAAACAGTGCCTTGCCGCCGGCGCCATACACGGTTGGAGATTGCGTCAACACCTTCCCACCGGTGCCGAAAGTAGTGTCTAATGCTCCATTTGTCTTATACCGAACCATGCTGATCATTTGGACCGTACTGCCGGCGGCGCTGGATGTGCCGGCGACCACGATGCGGCCAGAACTGTCGAGGCGGACGCCGTATCCGTTGTCGGTGCCTGTATCAATGTCAGTTGTAACTTTGCCGCCGGTTCCAAACGTCGTGTCGAGCGTTCCGTTTGAGTTCAGCCGTGCAACCGCAAAGAGGGAGGTATCATCCCCCGGCCCCGCATCAGCCGAGCCGGCAACGACGATCTTTCCATCGCTTTGAATCCGCACGCCGGCAACCGAATCCTGATTGGCGTTGAAATCGATGGTAATCGAGCCGGTTGTGTTAAAACTCGTGTCGATCGTGCCGTTGCTGTTCAGCCGGGCTACCGCAAAATCCTGATTACTCGTATGTCCCTTTGTATCGGTGGTGCCGAGTCCCACGTCAGTTGTCCCGGCAACAACAATGCGGCCATCCGACTGCAACGCGATGGCAGTCGCCTGGGAGAAAACGCCCACCGCGACGCTCGCTGTCCCCGCGGTGCCAAACGTCGTGTCGACGCTTCCGTTGGTATTTAACCGCGTTACGGCAAATCGGCGCCATCCACCCACGACAGCCCACCCGCCCACCAGCTCCTTGCCATCTGACTGCACGACCACCGCGTTGGCATTGCTGGCTGAGTTTCCGAGTATGGGGGCGACCGCGATGCCGGCGGTGCCAAATGAAGTGTCCAGATCACCTGCGCTCAGACAAATGCGCGCTTCGAGCGCTTCGGTCATTACACCAAACGCTCGAACGCACTTTCTCGCGAATCGATGGCGCATATCTACCCCACGGCTTCAGTCCAGAGCTGAATGATTTGTAGTTGCCAGGCGCAAGGATATCGAACTGACCCCGGCTAGTCTACCAGTTTCATTTTTCAGTGTTTCATTTTTCAGTCGCCGAAACAGCCGCCGCTCTCATTTCATCTCATCCGTCGCTCACGGATCGGGATGCGCCAAACGTGGGAAACCGGCTCTGCCTGAAATTCAGTGGCGTCTGCGGGAGCAGTCGGTATTCTTTCATCGCATGAAACCGCAAACATCAACTATCGGAATCATTCTTCTGGCGACGTTGATGGGCTTTGGCTCTTTCGCCTTTGGCGCTGAGCCGTTCTTTGACGGACTTGGAGTTTACCAGCGAACGGTGACGACCAAATCGCCGCAAGCGCAGAAGTATTTCAATCAGGGGTTGGCGTTTCTGCATGGGTTCAATCACGGCGAGGCGATTCGCTCATTCCAGGAGGCGGAGCGGATCGATCCTTCCTGCGCGATGGTGCATTGGGGGATCGCTTATGCATCCGGGCCGCATATCAATTTTCCGATGGTGCCGCCGCCGGCCGCGGAGATGGCGTGGAAGGAGCTGACGCTGGCGCGGCAAAACGCCGCCGGCGCTTCGCCGGTCGAGCGCGAGCTGATCGAGGCGCTGGGGCACCGCTATGCTAACCCGCAGCCGGAGGATCGCTCGGCGTTGGATCGCGCTTATGCCGACGCGATGCGGGCGCTCTGGAAGGCGCATCCGGATGATCCGGATATCGGCGCGTGGTTTGCCGAGGCGATGATGGATCTGCGGCCGTGGGATCAGTGGACGCACGAGGGCCAGCCGCAGCCGGGCACGGAGGAAATCGTGGCGGCACTTGACGCCGTGCTGAAGCTCAACATCAATCATCCGTTCGCGAATCATCTTTACATTCACGCGCTGGAGGCATCGGCGCATCCGGATCGCGCGCTGCCGGCGGCGGATCGCCTGCGCGATCTTCAGCCGGGTGTGGCGCACAACGTGCACATGCCATCCCACATCGACATTCGCTGCGGCCACTGGCAGCAGGCGATCGACGCGAATGTGAGAGCGATCGAGGCGGATCGAAAATATCGGCAAGTTGTTGGGCCGCCGCAGGGGTTGATCATTATGTACATCGCCCACAATCAGCACATGCTCTCCTACGCGGCGATGATGTGCGGGCAGAGCGAGATGTCGATCAGCCACATCCGCGCGATGATCGACGGCGTGCCGGAGGAGTTCATCAAGGAGTACGCACCGATTGCCGAGGGCTACGTGGCGATGCCGATGGAAGTGCTTGTTCGCTTCGGCAAATGGGACGAGATTCTCGCCGAGCCGGATACCACGAAGGACTATATGTTTTTCACCCGCGCGTTCCGCCACGCGGCCAGGGCGATCGCCTACGCGGCCAAGGGTGACGCCGCCGCGGCACGCAAGGAGCAGGCGGAGTACGTCAAAGCGGTCGCGCAGATTCCCGCGGAAGAGGCGATCAGCAATAATCCATCAAAGGTAATTTGCGACGTGATCACGCCGATGGTTGAAGGCGAGATTTTGGTTCGCGAAGGGAAGATCGACGAAGGTATCGCCAAGCTTCGCGTCGCGGTGAAGGCGGAAGATCAGCTCAAGTATGATGAGCCGCCGGGCTGGCTGATTCCCGTGCGGCACTCGCTCGGCGCCGTCCTGATGAAGACCGGCAAATTCGCCGATGCGGAAGCAATCTACCGCGAAGACCTCGATCGCCTGCCGGAGAACGGCTGGTCGCTATACGGCTTATCAGAAAGCCTGCGCCGGCAAGGCAAGGCCAAGGAAGCCGCGGACGTGGATGCGCGGTTTCAGAAGGTTTGGGCGCATGCGGACATTCAATTAAAGACATCATGTCTGTGTCAGCCGCAGATGTGAGGGAGCGTCAGCGTCGATCGATTTGCCGGGCTCGGCCCGTTGAAGCATCACCCACCCTACATGAATTCGCGACATTTTCAGAGCAGGTACTCGCAAGCTCGGGCCCATTCGCGCGAGCCATTGACAATGCTACCACTCTGCAGACCCGAGACAGACAAGAATGTCTGCCCCACCAAAAGAGCGGGTTCTAGTCACGCTCTGGATTTCTTGCGGCCATTTCCTTGCGACTTGATGAGCGGCCGCGCATCGGAATCTTCGGTGGCGGCTTCGAGCAGCTCTTTTGCCTGCGCTCGGGTGACATCGGTTACGCGATGGCCGCCGATCATTTCCGCCAGCTCTTGCAGGCGGTCTGCGCCTTCCATCGCGCGGACTTTGGTTTCGGTGCTGTTGCCGGCGGTTTCCTTGCGGACGGTAAGATGCCGATCGGCGTAGGCCGCGATCTGCGGTAAATGCGTGATGCAGAGGACCTGGTGGTGGCTCGCCAGGCGCAAGAGCTTGGCACCGATGACCGAGCCGAGGCGGCCGCCGACGTTGGCGTCAATTTCATCGAACACCAGCACGCTGATTCGATCGCTCTGCGCCAGGATTCCCTTGAGCGCCAGCATGATGCGGCCCAGCTCGCCGCCCGAGGCGATCCGCCGCAACGGCTGCGGGGATTGTCCCGGATTCGTTTGCACGATGAACTCGACCTGATCGAAGCCATTGGCCGATGCGGGCAAGTCTTCACCCTCAAGTCCGGGTGACGCGGGCGTCAGGCTGATGGAGAACGTCGCCTTCTCCATGCCCAGTTCGTGCAGCTCTTTCTCAATCAGCGGCGCAAGTTTTTTCGCGATGGCGCTTCGTTTTGCGGAGAGCCGACGACCCGTATCAGCAAGCTTCTCCAGCAGCGGCTTCAATTGCTTTTGCAATGACGCAAAATCGTCCGTCGCGCGCTCAAGCTCCGCGATCTTTACACCGATCTCCTGCCGATACGCGAGCGTCGTATCGATCGTGTCGCCGTACTTGCTGAGCAGCCGATTGACGGCGTTCAACCGCTCGCTCACTTCGTTGATCTCAGCCGGGTCCAGGTCGAGCCGATCCAAGTGCCGACCCAGATCGAACGCCACTTCCTCAATCGAAATCGTCGCGTCGCGCAGATTGGCCGCCGCCGATTGAATCTGCGGATCGAGAAGCGACAGCTCCGCCAGAATCGCGCCGGCCATCTTCAATCGCTCGAGGACCGACCCATCGGCTTCGTACAGCGCCCCATGAACGGCGGCGGTGTCTTTCTTGATCTTCTCCAGATTCTGCAACACCGAAGCGCGGGCCTGCAGCTCCTCGTATTCACCCGGCATCAGTTCCGCCGCGTCAATCTCGTCGGCCTGAAAGCGATACAGATCCAGTTGCTGGCGGCGCAGCTCGCGACTGGCCGACAGATCCGCCAATCGCTGCTTGGCGCGGCCGGCTTCCTCAAACAATTGGCTGTACTCCCGGCGCAGCGGCCACAGATCGCCAAACTGATCGATCACATCGATCTGATTGGCGGGCTTAAGTAGATATTGGTGATCGTGCTGGCCATGCACATCCACCAATTCCTCAGCGATCTGCTTAAGCATGCCGAGCGTAATGGGGTTGCCATTCAGACTCACCGAACTGCGCCCGCTCGCGTAGAGCCGACGAGTGATAAGCAGCTCGCCCCCATCCGCGCTGACGGGAGCATCGGCGATCTGATCGACGCGTTTGAGCAGATCGCTATTGCGAATCTCAAAGACGCCGCTGACGCGTCCTTCATCCACGCCGGGCCTGAGCATCTCAGCGGGGCTGCGCAATCCCAGAAGAATTTCGATTGCGCCGATCACCAGGCTCTTGCCGGCGCCAGTCGCCCCGGTGAAACAATTCAGCCCGGCACTGAGCTCGATCCGCACATCGGCGATGATCGCGAGATTGGAGATGTGAAGTTCGCGGAGCATTTCTTCGCAATTAGAAAGGGATGAACATGATTCCCATAAGGTTCAGAAATCTACATGCAGCGAGTGCCGTCATGCTGAGGTACTCCGAAGCATCTGGCTTGCTCGCGCGAAGAACGTCACGGTTTCGTGTAGAGTGGGTGTACTCGCCCACCATTTGCCGCTCATGGTGGGCGAGTACACCCACCCTACAGATACTCTGAAGCTTCCGGCCCATTCGCCTAATCCGGCCAGATGCTTCGGAGTACCTCAGCATGACATTTTATTGCTACAATCGTTCTTAACCGCATAGCCATCAGCTCACCTTACTCCCCGCGCCCACCGATTCCGAAGGACCCACAACAATCACCTTCCCCGTCGCAGCATCGGTCGCGGCCAGCAGCATTCCCTGGCTGATCTCCCCACGCATCGTGCGCGGAGCAAGATTCGCGACGATGACAATCTGCTTTCCCACCATCTGCTCAGGAGCGATGTGCTGGCGAAGCCCGGCGCAGATTTGCCGCTGCTCGGTGCCAAGATCCACCTTGAGAACGAGCAGTTTGTCCGCGTTCGGATGCGCCTTGCATTCTAAAACGGTGGCGACGCGCAATTCGAGCCGCGCGAAGTCATCGTATTGAATCGTCGTGCTCACCGGTGCCGCGGGAGCTGCTGGCGTCGGTGTCGGAGCGGGTGTATCAGCCATGAAATTCCTCCTCAAATGAGCCGTCAAGTTGGGCAAATGCTAACTATAGCCGCCAATGCGATTGAGCCAAGTGGGCGGCCTCTCTGGCCCGCCATTTGCTCAAAGCAGACTGTTCCGAATGGTCGGGACGCGAAAGGAGATTTCGAATGAGGAAGCTCGCTCTGATTACCGTGTTGGCCACCTCAATGGTCGGCGTTCCGATGATCGCAGGATGTGATCGCACTGTCTCGGAAGAGAAGACCTCGACCAGTGGTCCCAACGGCACCAAGACGACGGAGCAAAAGACTGTTCAGCATCCGGATGGCTCGACCAGCAGCTCCAGTTCGTCAGAAAAACACACGAGCAATCCGTAATCTGGAATTTGCCGGCGAAGCGGTTCTGCCGGCGATGTTGTGAAGTGAAGGCCGGCGATCGCGTGGAAACCACGCGATCGTCGGCTTCGCTTTTTTGACGGGTGCGCTCAGAACCCTCTCCCCTGTACTGGGCCCGTCGATTTAGTCGGCGGCGGGTGGAGAGGCGATCGCAGATAATTTCGTCGCGCCTATTCTGATGTCGAGCCTTCGATGGATTTATCGACGCCAATTTTCGCACAACAATC
>DATBDZ010000271.1:0-11558 GCA_036276235.1 Humisphaera sp.
CGACCAGAAGAGGCTTGAGCTGTTGGCGAATGTCTTTAGTTGAAGACTCTCCAAACCGAGGGAGCCGGTGAGATTAAATTTCGGAAATAGATCGGCGGTGGCGACGCCGATGTTCGCGGTGGCGGCGGCAAACTGACGCTCAGCCTGGCGGACATCGGGCCGGCGGCGCAGAAGCTCCGAAGGCAGCCCGGCCGGAACTTGCGGCGGGCCGCCGGGAAGCTGCGCCTCGGGCGCCAGCTCCGCCTCCAAATCCGCGGATGTTCGATTGAGCAACACTGCCAGCCGCTCGAGCGCCTGCTTGATCTGAGTTTGAAGCGTTGGAACCTGCGATTCGGTGCTCGCCACCTGCGCCTCCGACCGCGCTACGTCCAGACTCGTGGCGATTCCCGCCTGAAGGCGCGTGCGCGTGAGATCGAGCGTATCCCTTTGAGCGGCAACGTTGTTTTGCACGATCGCCAGCTCATGCTGAAATCCGCGCAGCATGATGTAGTTTTGCGCGACTTCCGAAAGAAGCGTCACCAGCGCCGAGCGACGCGCTTCGACCTGCGCTTCCAATGTATACTGCGCGGCTTCGATGGCGCGGCGGGTTCCGCCGAACACATCCAGCTCCCAGCCGGCATCAAATCCAGCGCGATAGAGATCCGTGCGTCCGGGCAAGCTGGGCGTGCCGGTGGCGGTGGCTCCGGTTGTCGCCGACGAAGCCGCGTTCGCCCCGAACGCGTTCTTGCTGAGTTGATTGCGGCTGTATTCCGCTGACGAATCGAGCGTCGGGAAAAGTGCCGCCCGGTTGAAGAGCACCTGCGCCCGCGCCTCGCGAACCCGCGCGGCGGCAAGTCGCACGTCCAGGTTCGACGCGGTGGCTTGGACGATTAGCCGATTGAGCGCCGGATCATTGAACGTCTCCCACCATCGCCGCAGATCAACCACCGGCTGCGTAGCGGCAGCTTGCGTCGTCGCAGGCTGGCTCGCCGCCGGCTGCGTAGCGGCGGCGTTGAATTGCCCGGGAACTTCAACGGCAGGGCGGTGGTAGTCGGGCCCGACCGTGCAACCGGCCAGCGCAAACGCCGCGATCATGAGAGCGGCAGCGATGCGCGAAGGCTTATGCCTTTGTTCCCTCCCCCGGTACTCCGGGGGAGGGTTAGGGTGGGGGCTGATTGCGAAAGACGCTTGTTCTACACGGCCCCCACCCCAGCCCTCCCCCGGAGTACCGGAGGAGGGAGAGGGGACGTTGCGCACCCGGGCCCAATCGATACCTGAATCTCTCGGTTGATCGGGCAGCATCATGCGCGGCTCCCTCGGCTTCCCTTTGGCGCAGCTTTTTGACATGCAAGTTTTTTCCTATCTCACCGGCTCGCCATTCCCCTTTGCCACCGGTTCCAGATGTTCGGCACGTTGCGGCGGCGGTCCGTGATGCGATTTGCGGGCGTGGAAGATCTTACGGATGACGGTGTAGAAGACCGGCGTCAGAAAGATGCCGAAGAACGTTACGCCCAGCATCCCATAGAAGACCACAGTTCCCAATGCCTGACGCATTTCCGCGCCGGCGCCGGTGGCGAAGATGAGCGGGATGACGCCGAAGATAAACGCGAAGCTGGTCATCAGGATCGGGCGGAGGCGCAGCCGCGCGGCTTCAATGGCGGCGGCGGATGGAGCCATCTCCGGGTGGTGCTCCTGCTGCTGCTTGGCGAATTCGACAATCAACACTGCGTTTTTCACGCTCATCCCCGCCAGCACCACAAATCCAATTTGTGTGAAGATATTGTTTTCCATGTGCCGCCCCCAGACGGCAACGATGCCGCACACGAGGCACATCGGAACGATCAGAATGATGGCGGTGGAGAGGGCAAAGCTCTCATACTCCGCCGAGTGCGTGAGCCAGACGAACAGAATGCACAGCGGAAAGATGAGGAACGCCAGCCCGCTCGCTGCCTTTTCCTGGAAGGCCAGATCCGTCCATTCATAGCCAAACTGGCGGGGAAGTTCGGCGTCGGCGACCTGTTCCATCGCGGCCAGCGCCTGCCCGCTGCTGTAGCCTGGGTTCGCGCTGCCATTGATCTCCGCGGTGGCGAAAAGGTTAAATCGCTGGATGCGGTCAGGCCCGACGATGTCCTTCAAATTCGATACCGCGCCCAACGGAACCATTTTGCCCTGGGCGTTTCGCGTTTGCAGGCGCTCCACCTGGGCGGCGGTGGCGCGAAACGGCGCCTCTGCCTGCGCCGTCACATGCCAGGTGCGGCCAAGGTAGTTGAAGTCGTTGATGTACAATCCACCCAGATACACCTGCATCGCCTGGAAAACATCAGTTACCGCGACGTTCTGCTGCTTGGCCTTCACGCGATCTACGTTGACGTAAATCTGCGGCACGCTGGCGCGGAAGGTGGAGAACATCGGCCCCAGCTCCGGGCGCTTGGATGCGACGTCGATCAGATGCGCGGTTGCCGCCTGAAGCTGTTGGGGCGTTGCCTGGCCGGAGCGATCCTCGACCTGAATTGTAAACCCGCCCGCATTGCCGACGCCGCGCACAGGCGGCGGCAGCAGCACCAACGATTGCCCGCCTTCCACAGTCGCAAAGCGCTGGCGAAGCCGCCCGGCAATCGCATTGACATCCATGTCGGCATGTCCGGCGCGCTCGCCAAATGACTTGAGGTGCATGAACATCAACCCCGCCGCAGAGGAGTTGGAGCGCGAGAGAATCGAAAAACCGGAAACCGAAAACGCGTCCTGAATCCCCGGCGTTGTGCGCGCCAGATTCGTCAGTTGATCCATCACCTCATTGGTTCGATCGATTGACGAGGCATCGGGCATCTGCACGTTGGCCAACAGGTAGCCCTGGTCCTGCACGGGGATAAACCCGGTCGGCACGATTTTGAAGAACCGGTAGCCGACGAAGAGCAGCCCGGCGTACACCAGCAGCGCAATCACGGAAAAACGGACGACGTGATGCAGCGCCTTGATGTACCACTGGTTCGAGTAATCAAATCCTCTGTTGAACAGGCGAAAGAACCAGCCGAAAGCAAACTCGAAGCCGCGGGTCAGCCAGTCCTGCTTGGCGCCGTGCGGCCGCAGCAACAGCGCCGCCAATGCCGGGCTGAGCGTCAGCGAATTAAACGCCGACAGAAGAGTTGAAAAAGCAATGGTCAGGGCAAATTGTTGGTAGAACCGGCCGGTGATTCCCGGAATGAATGCGACCGGGATGAATACCGCCGACAGCCCGAATGCGATAGCGATGACCGCGGGCGTGACCTCGCTCATCGCGCGATACGCCGCATCGCGCGGGGGCAGGCCCGCCTCCAGCCAGCGCTGCACGTTCTCGACGACCACGATCGCGTCGTCCACCACAATGCCGATCGCCAGCACCAGCCCAAACAACGAAAGCATGTTCAGCGAAAATCCGACCACCCACATCACGGCAAACGTGCCGACCAACGATACGGGGATCGCAAGAATCGGCACAAGGGAAGCCCGCCAGCTTTGCAGAAAGACCAGTACCACCAATGCGACCAGCCCGACCGCCATCAACAGCGTACCAACCACATCGCGAAGGCTGTCGCGGACGAAGGTGGTCGTGTCATGGGCGATTGCGTAGTCGATGCCCGGCGGGAAGGTCTTCTTCAGATCCTTCATTTTCGCGTAGATGATGTTGGCGGTTTCGATTGCGTTGGTGCCCGGCAACTGAAAGACCGCCAACCCCACGGCCGGATGGCCGTTGTAGTTGTTGGAGGTCGTGTAATCGGCGGCGCCCAGCTCCACGCGTCCGACGTCCTTGAGCCGCGTGATTCGGGCATCGCTACCCACCTTGATGACGATGTCGCCGAACTGTTCCGGCTGGGTGAGCCGGCCCTCGGCGGTGATCGTGTACTGGAACGCCGTGGTGTTTTTGGGAATCGGCGGCGCGCCGACGATGCCGGCCGCCACCTGCACGTTCTGCTCCCTGACGGCACTGACGACGTCGCCGGCGGTCATGCCCAGTGCCGCAAGCTTGTCCGGATCGAGCCACAGGCGCATCGCGTAGTCGCGCACGCCGAAGATGGTGATGTCGCCCACGCCAGGCAGCCGCGTGATCTGGTCTCGAAGCTGCAATGTCACATAATTGCTGATAAACAGGACATCATGCGAGTTATCCGGCGAAAAGAACGCGATCGCCAGCGTGATGTCGGGCGACGCCTTTTTCACCGTGATTCCCTGCTGCTGCACCTCTTGCGGAAGTGTCGGGAGCGCAACCGACATCCGGTTTTGCACCTGCACCTGCGCCACGTCCAGATTGGTGCCGACTTTGAATGTCACCGTCAGGTTCATGCCGCCGGTGTTCGTGGATTGGCTTGACATGTAGAGCATGTTTTCCACGCCGTTGATCTGCTCCTCGATCGGCGTGGCGACAGTCTTGGCGACGATGTCCGAGCTTGCTCCAGGGTAGTTCGTGCTGACGGTTACGGTCGGCGGCGCGATCTCCGGATACTGCGCGATCGGCAACGTTGTCGCGGCGATCGCGCCGGCGATCACGGTGACGATCGAAAGTACGATCGCAAACACCGGGCGATCGATAAAGAAATGGGCAATGCTCATGGCTTTGCCTCCGTCGATGGCCCGCTCGGCGATTGCGTAGTTGGTGCCGCAGGCTGGGTCGCGGTGCCCTGGGCCGCCCCAGTCCCCGCCATCGGCGCTCCGGCCCCGCCCAGGTCAGGGAGATCAGTGGCCGGCGGAACTTCGTGCGGGTTTACTTTCGTTCCCGGCCGCGCCTGTTGCAGACCATCGATAATCACGCGGTCATCGGCGTTCAGCCCCTGTACGATCGCCCTGACGCTTCCAAATAATGCGCCGGGCCTGATCGTTTTAGACTGGACGATATCGTTAGGCCCTGCAACCAGAATGAACTGCTCGTTTTGCTGAGTGCTGATCGCCTTGTCGGGCACGAGAAGCGCTTCGTAGCGCGCGCTGCCTGGGACGCGCATGCGGGCGAATAATCCAGGCGTCAGCACGTTCTGGTGGTTGGGAAGCACGCCGCGGATTTGAATCGTCCCGGTGCCCGGATCGACCTGATTATCCGTGAAGTCGATGACCCCTTCGTGTGGAAAGGTGGTTTCATTTTCCAGTTGGATGTAACAGGGGATCCTTGCATCGGGAATCGCCTGCTTCTGGCGCTGGGCCGCCAACGCCTGATAACGCAGATACGCGCGCTCCGGAACGCTCACATAACAATACATGGGATCGACCGACGTGATGCTGGTCAGAAGAGTGGCCTGCCCGCTTCCACCATTGACAAGATTGCCGGTGGTGACGTACTGGCGGCTGACGCGGCCGTCGATTGGCGCAGTCACGCGTGTCCAATCGAGATAAAGCTGCGAGTTATTCAGCGCCGCTTGTGCCGCGGCGACGGCGGCATTGGCCTGCTGGTTATTAGCTACGGCCGTGTCGTAATCAGACTCCGAGATGGCGCGGCTCGTTTTGATTTTTTCCAGCCGCTTCAGGTTGGTACCGGCCAGTTCAAGCTGCGCCTTGGCCCGCGCCAGATCCGCTTCCTTGCTCTCCAAGTCCGCCTTGTAAGGGCGATCGTCAATGACGAATAGTAGATCTCCCTTTCGGACCATTGATCCTTCCTTAAAGGGAGTCTGCACGATCAGCCCGCTGACGCGCGCGGAGATGTTGGCCGTTTCCGGCGAGGAAAGCCGCCCGGTGTATTCGTCCCACTCGATGACCGCCCGGCGTATCGGATGTGTGACCGAAACACTCGGAGGCGGGGGAGCACCGGTCTGCTTGGAAGGCTGGCCGCACCCAACCAGCATGGCCGCGATCTGGACGATCACAAAACAGGCAAGCTTCGGTTTCTTGATCGGGTGCCACAGGTCGCGGTTCTCCGAGAGTCCACGCAACTGCGCCGCGCACGCAATGCCGGAGAGCCCGGCGGGCAGTGCCCGCCCTGCGGGCGAATGCGACGTAGGGCGGGCACTGCCGGCACTGCCCGCCGCATTCTCGGAGCAGACCGGCGCCGTTTCCGCACTAGTGGCGCACAGGTCTGCGAGTACGCCGACCTGTGGCACCCTGTCCAACTTACTTCCTGCGAACGGATCGAAGCTGCGCATCAAACTCATCTTGGCACGGATAATCACAACACCGCCACTGCCAAATTACCTATGGCGGCCCATTTGGGGCGGCCGCTCGTTTTCGGACGGTAGGAAAGTTCAGCGCATGTTGTCAACGAGAGAAAGGCGCGGTTTGCTCTTATCCAACGCTTTATGAGACAGCTTTTCCTCTATGACAGTATAGATATGGCCAATCCCTCCCAGCGGCACGGCGTCTATTTCGGCGCGGCCCGTTATACGGGAGCGGCGGAGCATCGGGCTTGCGCTACAGCACCGGGTTTGTCTGATAAACCCGGCCTTCCCAGCAGTTCCGCCCGTTTCCTCAGAATGCGCGCCACTGTTCTAAAGGTTGCACGCGGCAAGACGATATTAACACTGTTGGACGGCGTGATCCGTCTTGAGCTTACGGCCGCGACGGCGCGGCTCGCGGCGCCAAGTGCCGCCTGGGAGAAAATGCGATGAGCACCACGAAAGTGAAAGACGTTCTGACCACCGGCGAGGTCGCAAAAATTTGCAACGTCGCACCCCGAACCGTCAGCAAGTGGTTCGACTCGGGCGCGCTGCACGGCTACCGCATCCCCGGCAGCAAGGATCGCCGAATCCCGCTCAATCAATTGATCCGCTTCATGAAGCAGCATGGCATGCCGCTCAACGGCCTGATGACCGGCTGCACCCGCGTGCTGATCGTCGATGACGAGCAGGACATCGTCGAGGTGCTCGAGAAGATCCTCGAGGACGAGGCGAAGTACGAGGTTGAAGTGGCGCGCGGCGGATTTGCCGCCGGCATCACCGCCGAGAAATTCCGCCCGCACGTTCTGCTCCTCGACATGCACCTCAAGGACGTGGATGCGCCCGAGGTCGCCAAGCAGGTGAAGAAGAGCCCGGACCTGCAGCTCACCAAGGTCATCGCGATGAGCGGCAAGCTCAGCGAACCCGAAGCCGCCGGCCTCCTCTCGCAGGGCTTCGACGGTTTCCTCCGCAAGCCGTTCCACGTGCGGCAAGTCATCGAGTCGATCGAAGACGCGATGGCGGTCGTCTACTAAATCAATCAAAGCTATTTCCTCGCTGACGCAAGGATGCGCAAGGGGTCGTCTCGGAGGGGACGACTCCTTTTTTATTGCGCCCCTCTAAATGTAGCATGGGTTTCCAACCCATGGTTTGCGGTACGCCGCAAACGTCTGCCTTGTGGCATGGGCATCTTGCCCATGGCTTGCGCACGCAAACGTCGGCTGTACTCAGCCGACATCAGCAAGAGCGCAGCGTTCGTCGGGCCGGCGCACTGCGCTCGCGCATCCTTCTAAACATCTCACCGTTTTATACACGCCAATCGTCACCAGGCGCAGGTAAATTACGCGCGTGGGGAAAAGTTCAGAGCATCCCGAGGTGAAGTGACCTAGCAGTGCGATCGGAACAAATTCGGACCCAACCGGAGGCGAACCATGAACGTCCTCGACCTGCGCGGGCCCCAGTTCCTCGAGCTGTACTTGCTGTTGTTGATCCTTTCGACGGTGACAGCCATTATTTTGCGATGGCTGCTCCGCGGCCCCGGCGGTGATCCGGGCCGAAGCATTTCTGATTTGCAGCCGTTGGAGATCGCGTACCTGGCCGGCGGGCCCAAGGGCGCGATCGACGCCGCCATCACCAGCCTCGTGCGGCGTGGCATCCTTGCAGCCGATGGCTCGACACGCCGCATTTCATGCCACGGCATTTTGCCAAGCGGCGCTTCTGCGCTGGAGCGCGGACTTTACACATTGACGCAAAACCGCAGCCGCCGCATTGATGATCTGCGCAGCTCCGCGCAAGCCCTGGCCGACCCGCATGCCCATCGCCTGCGTCAGAACGAATTGCTCATCACCGGCGGCAACGCGATCCTCATTCGCATCCTGCCGACGGGCGTCATGTCGGCACTGCTGTGGCTGGGAATCGCGAAGGTGATGGTCGGCCTGGATCGTAACAAACCAGTCGGCTTTCTGGTTCTGCTGTGCATTCTCACGGGCATCATTGCCCTGATGTTCCTCTTGATCGAATCCCGCCGCACGCGGCGCGGCGATGCGGTTTTGTCGCGCATCCGTAGCGGCCACTCCGCACTACGAACAACCGCTCGGGCGGATGCGATGCTCCTCAGTGACGCCGACGCCGCGCTCGCCTTGGCGCTGTACGGCCCGGCGATTCTCAGCGGCATGCCTGATCTGCGCCTCACGCTTCTGCCTCCACCCAGGCCGGCAACCAGCGACGGCGGAAGCTCCTGGAGCAGCAGTTGCAGCAGCGGCAGTAGTTGTGGCGGGGGAAGCTGCGGCGGCGGGGGGTGCGGTGGGGGAGGTTGCGGTGGCTGCGGCGGAGGATAAAACAACCCTGCTCTAACCCAGACCCAAACGGAGGTTGCATATGAACATCCTCGACTTGCGCGGGCCAGAGTTCCTTCAGTTGTACGCGATGTTGTTGGGCATCGTCTTCGTCACTGCCATTATCATCCGCTGGCTGCTGCGCGGCCCTGGTGGAGACCCCGGGCAGGGCATCTCTGAATTGCAACCGCTGGAGATCGCATATCTCGCCGGCGGCCGCAGGGGAGCGATCGACGCTGCGATCGCGGGGCTCTTCCAGCGCGGCGTTCTTACCGCCTACCCCAAGACCCGGCGCGTCCGAGCCACAGGCGAATTGCCGCCGGACGCCTCCGCGCTTGAGCGGGCGCTGCTCACGCTGGCAGCCGGACAGGGGCGGGCAATCATTCTGCTACGCATGACCGCCCGATCACTAGCCGAGCCATATTCCAAGCGCCTGCGCGACAACGAACTGCTGATTGTCGGCGGCAACCGATTCCTCGTCCGCCTGATTCCTGCCGCCGTGATGCTCGTGGTCCTGGGCCTTGGCATCGCGAAGATCGTTGTGGGTGTCGGCCGCCATAAGCCAATCGAATTTCTGGGCATTTTATGTGTTATCACGTTTGTCATCGCCCTGATCTTCGCGGGGAAGCAGTCACTCCGCACGCGGCGCGGCGACGCCGCTCTCTCACGCATCCGTGCCAATCACGCGGCCCTGCGCACGACCGCCCGCTCCAACGCCGCCGTCTTGAGCGATGGCGACGTGATGCTCGCCTTCGCGCTCTTCGGCCCAGCAATCCTCGTCGGCGATGTATTCGCCGACCTGCGAAACACGCTCGTTACCTCCTCCAGCTCCGGCGGCGACGGCGGCAGCAGTTGCAGCGGCGGAGGAGGATGCGGCGGTGGAGGATGCGGAGGATGCGGTGGAGGATAAGAGACGAACAACTGCCCCCACAAAAGTTTAGCCGCCTTGCTTGCAAGGCGCGTCCAGCAGCGTCCTGACCCATCGAACTTATGAACCTCTCAACCCCCAATTCACAAACCTCGCTCGGCATCGGCTGGCGGCCCGAGCTCGCCCGCGCAATCGAACGCCGCGCCGACCTCGGTTTTGTCGAGATCGTCGCTGAGAACATCGATCCGCGCGATCCTCCCGCCGCGCTCATGGCGCTGCGCGAGCGCGGCATCCAAATCATCCCGCATGGCATCTCCCTCTCGCTCGGTGGCGCCGAGCCGATCGACCGCGCTCGCGTCAAGCGACTTGCCGATCTCGCACGGCGATTTGATTCGCCGCTGGTCAGCGAGCATATCGCGTTCGTCCGCGCCGCCGGCATGGAGGCGGGTCATCTGCTGCCGATCCCGCGCACCCGCGCTTCGCTCGAAGTGATCGTGGAAAACGTGCGCATCGCCCAGGAGATTCTGGAAGTTCCGCTCGCGCTGGAAAACATCGCCGCATTGTTTGACTGGCCCGATGCCGAGCTGAGTGAAGCCGATTTCCTCCGCGAAATCCTCGATCGCACCGGCGCGCGGCTCCTGTTGGATCTGGCCAACGTCTGGGCCAATGCCGCCAACCTGGGCGGCGACGGCGCCGTGCTTCTCGATCAGCTTCCGCTCGATGCCATCGCCTATGTGCATGTCGCCGGCGGCGAAGAGCGCGACGGCATCTACCACGACACCCACGCCGCCCCCGTTTCCCAGGGTGTTGTGCAATTGGTCAGCGCCCTGTGCGCCCGCTGCTCGCCACCCGGAATCATGCTGGAGCGCGACGATCATTTCCCGCCCGAGCCGCAGTTGAACGCCGAGCTGGATGCGATCGCAGATGCGATTATGTCTGGTACCGCGAAACGAGGTTCGGACCAACGTGGCACGTGCGGCCCGCCCGTGGCGTGCGGCTCGTCGCAAGCTGGCGTTCCCTAAGCAGACGACCCACGACCGACCCGCGCGAAACGCCCGCGCCGCAATAACTCAAGCTTATGCCTCAAGACGTAGATTCAGATCCTCCAACCACGGACGCCCGGCGCAATCTCGCCCGCGCCCAGGCGGCTCTCGTCGCCACCCTGAAAACCGGCGCTCCTCGGCCGCCGGGCTTCGCCGCCGATCAACTCGACATCGCCAGCGATTCGCTGCTGAGCAAGCGCCGCCGCTCGCTGCAAAAGATGTGGCCGACAATCCAGGCGGCCCTCGCCGACAAATACGCGCCACTCTTTCGCGCCTATGCGCGCGATTTCCCATTCGCCGACCCCGATGACACCCGCTCCGAAGGCCGCCGCTTCGCCCGATGGCTGCTCCAGCACGCCGACATCTCTCCTCAAACCCAATCGACCGCGGCGACGATTCTCCTGACCCGCGGATTTCCCGTCCGTATGATCCGCCAACAATCGGGCGGGCACCTGCTTTTGCTCCGAGTGCCTCGCCGCGGGGCAATGGCCTTACAACTACATCGCAATTGATGTCGTTACTTCGTAGGGGAGCACCCGCCGATGCATCCTTTCGCACCGAATTCTGCACCATTCGGTTGCGTCTGGAATGGTTGCACGTTGCATTGGAGGAAGTTTCGGTTTCGGGTTGCAGGTTTCGGGGCTGCAAGAGAATCCCTCCGTCCCTCCAGCCAATGTAATGTTTTGCATCATTTTATTAATCATTTCGTTGCATTTACTCCCGTTGCATGTTTCATTGGGCAATTCAATCCATCAGGTGACTTAGCCGCGCACCATCGCGCAACGGTTTGCGCAACATTTGTTGAAAACCCCGATGTTGCGCGGGTCTTGTCCAGGCGGTCATAGGCCATCCGCAACGTACCGCGGCAGTGCAGACAGATAGAGCGGCTTGCGCTGGCGTCGGCGGGGCTTGGGCAGCCAGGGCTTTCGGCAGGCCAGCCGCGGGAATCCGAGGCGAAGGTGCGCGCGCTGGAGCATGTCATGGACGGCCTGCCGCGTGGTCCCCACCCGCACGGCGATCCGCGCCAGCCGCCAGCCGTAGGTGTAACGCATCAGCATGACTTGCCGCTGCTTGTCGGTCAGTTTATCCATGTCCATAAGTGTGTGGAGAGTAGCGCGGGGGAATTTCACCCCCACGCCCTCGCAGAACCGGACTTGAGACTCTCGCCTCATCCGGCTCCCAGCGGTCCCCGTCAGATGACGGGTGGTTTTGGTCCATAGGCTCCTCT
>DATBDZ010000272.1:0-6675 GCA_036276235.1 Humisphaera sp.
TGGGCTCATTGGGGCTTGGCCGCGGTGCATGCCGTTCATCTGATTTTGGAAGCTGCCGGGCTCGACGGCGTTTGGCGTGAGCTTTGTGCCTCTCAGCTCATCGTCCGACATCTTCTGCAAAATCTCCGGCTGCTGCGCGACGTGCGGCGTCAGGAAGATCAGCAACTCAGTCTTGGTCTTGCTTGTCTGCGTTCGGCGGAAAAGAAATCCGACGCCGGGGATGTCACCCAGCAGCGGGATTTTGCTGATGGTTTCGGTCTTGCGGTCTTCCATTAAGCCGCCGATCACTACTGTCTGATTATTCATCACGCCGATGCGGCTCTGGGCGGAGCGCTTGGAGATGACCGGCGCCGACGTGGTGTTGGAAATCGGCACGGTCTGAGCCGTCAGTTGCTGCACTTCTTCATCGACATCGAGAATCACCAGGCCATCGGGGTTGATATGCGGCGTGACCGACAAATCCAAACCGATGTCGCGGTTCTGAATCGTGTTGATCAACTGGCCCGAGTCAGTCACCTGCGAGCTGGTGACGAACGGAACGTTTGATCCAATGAAAATGTCCGCCAGTTGGTTATCACTGGCCAGGATGTACGGGCGCGAAAGCACATCGAGCCGATCTTGGGTCGCAAGGGCATGGAGCGTCGCGTTCAGATTTGATTCCATAATCCTGACGAACACTCCGGTGCTGGGCACGCCGAAGACCTGGGCGGCGGTCTGGCCCTGGCCGCTGGGACGCTGATTCAGGATCGAGAAATCGAGGCCAAGATCAGCCGAGTTATCGTGCGTCACTTCGGCAACGAGAACCTTGATGAGCACCTGCGGCACCGGTCGATCCAGATCGTCGATGATCATCCGTACCTGTTTCTCATACTTGCTGGCGGTGGTGACCATCAGCGAGTTGGTGTCCGGATCGGCGACGACAAACACCTCGCCGGTCAGCTCATTGACGGCGTGCGCGATATTCGGCGACATGCCGGGCATGCCGTTACGGTTGCGGCGGTTATTGTTGTTATTGTTTCGGTTGTTATTGCGATTGTTGTTATTGCCGTTAAGGCCGTTGTTGCCGTTGCCGTTGCCGTTATCGGGGCCGAAGCGATTTTGATTCTGTTGGTTGGGGTTTTGGTTTTGCCCGTTGTTCTGGCCATTGTTCTGGTTGGGCGTATTGATGTTTCCAAAGAGAACGTTGAGCACATATTCCAGGTTCGCCGCCTGCGCGTTGCGCAGGTGATAGATGAAGAGGGTGTCTTCGCTGGTGGGGTCGGCGTCGAGCTCCAGGATCACATCGCCGATGCCTTTCATCATCTCCGCGGGTGCGGTGACGATGACAGAGTTGGTGCGATCGTCGTAGGTGACATGCAGCTTGGCCTGCCGCGCGGGCGGAGCGGGGTTATCGGAGAAGATCAGGAAGGGGAAGCGAGGTCCGCCCTCATCTTTGGGCGAGAACATATCCTGCACCAGCTTGGAGACGTCATATGCATTGGCATGTCGAAGGTGAAAGACCTTCAGCACCGAAGACGTGAGTGGATTCGCATCCAGCATTTGGATGAGCTGCCCGACGGCGGCAATCGCTTCCTGAGAGCCGGTGACGATGACGGTATTGGTCCGCTCATCAAATGCGGCGTTGATCTTCCAATCCTTCTTGTCATCACTGGATTGCCCCAGGATTCGCATGATGTAGGAGGAGTAGCTGTTGCCGGTGTCCTGCTGGACCTTGAAGACGCTGTTGATCAGCTTGGCGGTGTCCTCCGCGACGGCGAACTTCAGCGGGAAGGCGTGCAACTGCGACGCCGGGGCGGGGTTGGGGTCCTGCGAATCCAGTTGTTGGACGATGCCGTCGATCGTTTTGAGCGTCGCGGCATTGGCCATCACCAGCAGCGTGTTGGTGCGATCGTCGGAGGCGGTGATGACGGTGTTGCCGTGCCGCTCTGATCCGCCGCCGGGCATCTTGGGCTGCTGCCCCTGCTGCATCATCATCTGCATCTGCTGCTGTTGCTGCGGGGTCATCGCGCCGCCGCCGCTGGGTGATTTGAAGAACGCCTCGATCAGCTTCGCGACAGCGGCGGCGTTGGCGTGCTTGAGCTGCGTGATGTGGATTTCGGAGGTTTCGGCTTCGTGCTCGTCGAGTCGCTTGATGATCTGTACCAGGCGCCGGATTGTTGCAGATGCGTCGGTGATGATGATCGAATTGCTTCCTTCGTTGGCGATGAAGTCGGCATCCGGAAGCATCGGCTTCAGGTCGTCGCGCAGCTTGGTGGCGTTCACATTTTGAATCGGAATGACCTGCGTGATCAGCTCGTCGGTCTCGGCGATATCCTCCGGATTGTTGCCGAAATGAACGGGTACGTTTCCCTTCTTGGCCTTGTCGCGCGCCAGAACATGCAGAATCCTTCCTTCGCGCACGACGACAAATCCATTGGCCTTGAGGGCAGCATTGACGAGGGTAATTGCCTCCTCCGGTGTGACCGGCTGGCGGCTGGTGATGTTGACGCGCGCTTCGATCGGGCCGTCCTTGAGCAACTGATAGCCGAGCGTGCGGGTGAGAAAGTCCAGGACGTTATCAAGCGGCGTGTCCTTGAAATTCAGGCTGATTGTCGATGGGATCGTCGTAGGCTGCGTCGTGAGAACCAGCACCGACGGCCCGGTGGTGGGGCGGGTGGCGGCGTCGCGGGTTGTGGGCTGCGTCGTAATTGCTTGAGTCGTGGGTACCGTGGCGGGGCGCGTGGCCGGGCCCTGCGGCGGCGCCGTCTGCGCCTCACCCAATACGGTTGCACTTAATACGATCGCAAGAGATGTTGCCACCCAACCGGCGGCGCGCTTCGCTGGCTCCATGACCCAATATCCTTCCCAGAAAACCGCAAACCTCATTGGACCGGATGCGCCCGTACTCCCTCTCCCCTGTACTCAGGGGAGAGGGCAGGGGTGAGGGGACCGGTGCGCCGCTCGACACGGTACGCTTCCGCGCACGCGTATCTATCGGCTACCACGGCATCCGCGTGCGCTGAAGCGCACCCTACGAGCTCGCACGAGATTCGCCGATCGAACACGGGCGAGACGCCCGTGCCACTCAGATCACATCCTCAGCCCGACTTCGTGACAGTTGCGCCGCGCGCCACTCTTGGCGCGGCTTGCGCCGGCTGCCCCGGCCCGCCGGGCGCTGGTTGCCCGGGCTGACCCGGCTGCGCGCCCGGGGGCGGCTGCGGGCCAGCGGGCTTGGCCGGCGGCGGGGTCGGTGGAACCGCCTCGCCGTTAAAATTCTGCCCGACTTCGATTCGCTTCGACGCGCCGCCCGGCGCTTCGTAGGTAACTGCATCCAGATCGATGTTGCGGATCTGTCCGCGCGCCACCGTCGCGCCGACGGCTAATTCCAAAACCCGTTTGCTCGATGTGTCTTCGACGAATGCCGTCAGATGATCGATCGTGTTAACCGCGCCGCGGAAGACAAACGTGGATTCGGGGCCTTTGGCCGCTGACGCGTCGGCGGCTCCGGGCTTGCCGTGCGCGAAGGCGTTGCGCTTCTTCAAGATCTCAAAACCGTCGGGAAGTTTCACCGTCGGCACCGTCGTCGGCCGACGCGCCGCGGCTGGCTTGGCGCCTCTTGCAGCGGGCTGCGCCTGCTGTTGTTGCTGCTGCATCGCCTGGGCTTGCATCGCCTGCATCTGCTCGGGCGTCATTCCGGGCGGCAGTTGCATGCCCGGCGGCATGGCCATCGCGCCGGGCGGCATCTGCTCCGGCGAGGGTGGCCCGCCCGCCGGCGAGGGTCCATCGCCTCGAGCAATCGTTGCGCACGCAAAGATTCCGAGGATCACAGCCCAAGCGCATCGTTTCATTTTGCGCCTCCAGTGGCGGCGACCGCCGCATCGGTCGGATTCTCCGGCCGCGCGAGCGTTGAGATATTCATCTGCACGATCAGCTCATCGCCCGCGTCGCGCCGTGGGGAAATCTGGATGTCATCCACGCGCAGCGGAATCTTTGCCGTCTCGATGCGATAGAGAAACATCGCCAGCGAGGCCATGCCGCCGCTTGCGGAAAGGTGATAGGCGAGATTGGTGTAGCCGTGCTCGTCGGTCGTGCGGGTGCGCTGGAATGAGGGATCGACCAGGCCCGCCTCCTGCTCGAATTCGCTGAGCCGCGCAAGCAACTGCGACTCAGCGGCCTCCGCATCCGGCTTGATCTGCGCGCTCAGCTCCGCCAGCGTGCGGCGAAGATTGGCCTCGCGCGCCAGGATCTGTTTGTCGGCGTCGAGCTTCATGCGGCGCTTGTCGCGCGCGAGGATCATCGCCGCCCGCTTATCGAAATATGGCTCGGCCACCATTTGATCGAGCACGTAGAGCGCGCACGCCCCCAGGACGACGATGGTGATGGTTCGTTCTCGTGTGGAAAGTGCCATGGGACGTCTGTCTCAACCAACGCGGCGGGCAGTGCCCGCCCTACGGGTGAATGTGGCGCGTAGGGCGGGCATCGCCCGCCGTGTTTTCCGAGCGCGTACCGCAAAGCATCCGGCCACTTGCACGAATGGGCCTGATGCTTCGAAGTACCTGTTCTGAAAACATTGAGGGTTGTCTACCAACGCCACGGGCATGCTGTCGCAAGCCCATGCCACCCATGATGGCACATGACCGCAGAATGGGGTGGCATGGGCTCGCGACAGCGTGCCCGTGGCGTCGTTTATGCTTCGCGGGTGTCCACTCAGCATGACAGCTCTTTGCACTGTTGTAGTTAAACGGAGCGCGTTCATTTCCCGCTCTTTCCCGGCAAATACGCAAACCGGATTGTGTACGAAACACCGGGGCCGCTGCTGTGCGATTCACGCGAGTCGAGCTGCGTGTGGATATCGCTGAAGCGGCCCGCCGCCTTCATTTTTGTAGCCAGGCCGCGCACTTGATCGACCGTATCGGCGCGGCCGGTGATGTCGCCGATCATCCGCTGGTCTCCGGCGCGCGCCGGCGGGGGCGCCAGATGGAAGCCGGTGAGATACGCCTGCCCCTCGGGCGGCAGCGATTCTGTGATATCCCGCAGGCACGCCAGGTGATCAGGCTGCGCCGGGTGAAATGCCTCGGCAAACTGCATTGCCGCCACGAACGGTTTGGCGGCGGCGACCTTCGGCTCCAGTTGGTTCAGGTCTTTATCTACTTTGGAAATCTGCCGATCGAGCAGCGCCAGATCGCCGAGCATCCCGACGAGCAGCAGTACGATAATCGCGGCGGCAATGGAGCCCCAGACGATCGGCCGCGGCATGGTGCGCGGCTTGGGGGGATTAAGGCGCGGCCTCAGGAAATCGATCGCCTGGGCGCGGCCGCCGAGCGGCGCGAGCGTGAGCGCTATTGCCGATGAGCGAAGTTGCGATCCTGAAGTCGCGGCGCCGTTGCCGCCCAAAAGCGCCAGATCGCCGCGGGTCACGGGCATATCCAGGGCGCTGCGCAGGCTGTCGAGCGTATGATCGCTCATGCCGACGTCATCCCAGAGCACGAGCGTGCGCGGTGCGCCGACCTGCGGCCGGGCGTGGCCGTCGCCGTTGCTGGCGGCCCAGCCGTTCGGCAATGTCGCCGCCGCCCGGCGAAGCTCGATGGTAAGCGGCGCGCCCGAAACCGCCGACCCAAGATGCCGCAGATAACAGGTCTGCTGTCCTTCGTGCGCGATCAATTCCGCGCCGTCGGGGCGGAGCGACATCATCAGCGGGCTGTCCAGCCGCTGCGCCGTTGCTGCACCAAGGGCTGTAGCACAAGGCGTAACTGCGGCGATTTTCAGCCCCGCGCTGCTGGTCATCGCCGAAAGCCGATCCATCCATTTGCGCGACAAACCCATCAGCAGCACATTGCTGCCGTGCGCTGGATCGCTCTGGCCGGCAAAGTCAAAAACGACTTCCCCGAGCTCCGGCGGGCATTTGGCGTGCGCGTGCATCAGGAGCATCGCAATGGCGGTGTCCTGGTCAGCGGGCGGCAGGGAATGGGGCCGCAGCACCAACCACCGCGCCGGCACGCCGATCACGGCGCGATGTGAGGAAAATCCGTTGCGATCGAGGAATTCACGCAACGCCGCCCCCAGCGCCTGGCCCTGATCGAGTGTCACACCCGCCGGAAAGGCAAATTCCGCCGTCCGCAAAACCTGCGGGCCCTTTGCCGAAACAGCGGCTTCAGCGAGCAGCAATCCGCGCTCGCTGACGGCAATACCCAGTATTTTCTTTGCGCGGTCGGTGGCCAGCACGGTGATTAACTCCGGATGCGCCGCAGGATGACAAGATTAAAGACGGAGCCGTTCCCAATAACTTACTTGCGGCCACGTCGAAAAGTTGGACGCAAATCGAGGAAAAATGTTGCTGAGGGAACGCGCAATTTCCGCCGCGCCGGCCACTCCGCACAGAGTGTCAGCCGCGGCGAAGACGATCCTCCAGCCCTCTGATTACAACAGTCATCGAGCGGGCGGAAGTTTCAGGGAGGGTGCATCTCCCTCTCCCTCCCAGGGAGAGGGCCGGGGTGAGGGTCAAAAGTTTCGACTTGCGAACCGCGCCGTGTTGCGACTCGCTGTCCCCTCACCCTGCCCTCTCCCCTGAGTAGGGCCTGTCGATTTATTTGGCGCGGCCCTTGCAGTTTCGGTGGCGTGGCGCTTCAATGCACGCCGCCACCAACGACAGGGAGGTCGGCAATGTCTCACTGGGCCACGGCTCCGATCGATCGAACG
>DATBDZ010000273.1:0-12706 GCA_036276235.1 Humisphaera sp.
GCCAGATGCTTCGGAGTACCTCAGCATGACGGCTTTCTTACATCTCGAACCCAAATCGTCGGCGAATTCCCGTTAGTCGGCAGGTTCCTCCAAATGCTGTCGAAACCCCGATCCGGAATTCCCAAGCTCCGCTTAGCCTGCTATCTTCGCCGCGTCGGCTTGATCAAACACCCACGGCGGAAGGAGCACAATATGCGCAGGCGTTCTCGAGTCGCTCTCTTGTCCATTGGCATAACCGCATTAATCGGCGGCACCGCCCGCGCGGATGATGCGCCAGCTCCTGCGCCTGCGCCGTCTGGCAATCCACCGACCGATATGACGGTGCTTCAGCCGCGCGCTACTGAGTTTACTCCGGGTGCCATGCCCAGCTTTGGCACCGCGCCTTATCGTCCGCTCATGGGATTGCTGCACCAAACCGGCATCGGCCAGGGCCTCGATAACGCGCGGATCAACGTGTTCGGCTGGGTGGAAGCCTCGTACGAATACAACTTCGACCGGCCTGCGCAGGACCTCAACCTCGGCCGCGTGTTTGATCTGCAGGACAACCGGGTGCAGGTCAACCAGATCGATCTGAGCGTCGAACGCCGCGTCGATTTGCACAGCGGGCAATTCGATGTCGGCGGAAGAATCGATCTCCTGTACGGCACCGACGCGCAGTTCATCCACTCCAACGGCCTGTTCGACAGCTCGGATTTCTTCAGCGGCCCGGAATATCAATTCGACATTCCGCAACTTTATGTTGATTTCGGCGTGCCGGTTGGAAGCGGATTGCAGATTCGGGCGGGCAAATTTCTGTTCTTCAAGCAAATCGATCCCAACGCCAGCGTTTTCTATACGCACAGCTTTATCTTCGGCGCGGCGCTGCCGTTCACGAATACAGGCATCACCGCCAAATACCAGTTTAACCCTAATTGCAGCTTTGAAGGCGGCATCTCGCGCGGGTGGGATCAGAGTGTTGACGATAACAATGGGGCGATCGACGCGCTGGGCCGATTCCGATATTCGCTGGGAAAGACGACGGACATTTCCGTCGCCGCCATCTGCGGGCCGGAGCTGGATAACGATAATTCACACTACCGCACGACGGTTGATGTTGCGGTAACCCACCAATGCGGCGATCGGTTAACACTTCTTGGCGACGGCGTTTACGGTTATCAGGCGATGCCCTCCGGCCAGAGTGCTGCGATGTGGTACGGCATCGCCGGATACGGAGTCTACCAGCTCAACGATTACCTCTCCGCCGGCCTGCGCGGCGAGTGGTATCGAGATGAGCAGGGCCTGACGACCGGCGTCAACCAGACGCTGTACGAAGCGACCGCCGGCGTGACCATCACTCCGTTCCCCAACAACGCGGTCGGGCAGTATTTCAAGATTCGGCCGGAAATTCGATACGATTATTCCACCGCCGACTATTTCGACGGCGGCACCCGCCACGATCAAACCACAGTGGCGATTGATGCGATATTTAATTTCTGACGGCGGCGTGCTAGGGACAACAGATAAAAGTTCAGCAATTAATTGTCATGCTGAGGTACTCCGAAGTATCTGGCCGATTCGCGCGAACGTCCTAAGGTCTACGGTGCCTGTTCAAAAAACGCGGCGGGCAGTGCCCGCCCTACGCGCCGCATTCGCTCGTTGGGCGGGCACTGCCCGCCGTCTTCGTTCTTCGCACGTGAACGCGAGTGACCGCGACGGTCGCTCACGCCGCTAGCGGCTGAGTCGAAAGATAGAGCCCCAGCATTCCGCGATCGAGCTCTTCCATGTCGACCAGGCGGCCGCTGACTTCGAAGGATTGATCGCCGATGCGCTGCACGCGGCTGACGGTCATCCAGCCGACCCATTCGCGCTTCGGCTGCGGACTGTTGGCGGTCGTATCGACGAACGGCGAAATGCCCGCGTAAGCCGGCAGCTCCAGGCGAACGCGAATCTGATGATCGGGCCGGAGATTGCCGTCGCGGGTGCGGACGCGTACGCCGCCGGCGGAAATATCTACGATGCTTCCGAGGACCTCGCGCTTGGATTGACGGTTGGCGTTGAAGCGCTCGACCGCGATTCCCTGCGGCTCAAGATCATGCCGGCGAAATTGCCGCCGGTCGCTGCCGACGCTGCTGTCGCTGGCGATTCGCATCGTTGACTTACCCGCCGAACCCTGGCTCGAGATCATGGAGGCTCCTCTATGAGTTGGTGTTTTCTGGCCACTTTCGTATCGACCAGCGACATGATGACCTTGTGTTAATTTGGGCAAGAATGGTTATTGGGGCATTAGCTTAGGATATAGGACGGAGAGAGGGTTCAGGGTTCAGGGCTCAGGGGGAAGAGGCACGAAGGGACAACTGGTGTCGGTACCCGAACCTTCGTACCTGCGCGCCTTAATGCCTTCGCGCCTGCTCCTGCAACCCGAAACCTGAAACCCATCCAAATCATTTGTCACGCCGACTTATCCCCGTATACTGTGGTGGGGAACGTGCCCCCGGCTCGCATTGTCGTCTGACCGTATCGAACTTAGCCGTGTCCCGAATCCTGCTCCTGGTACTGTTTTTGGTTTGGATGGCCTGGCCGGGCGATCAGCATCGGTCGGTCGCGCCCCAATGGCCGTGGCTGATGCTGTTTATCGGCGGGTATGTCACGCTCGTCGTGCTGATGGGGGCTTGGAGCCGCATGCTGGCGCGGCGGGTGGCCACCCGCAATTTCCAGCGCAATCTTCGCCGCTTTAACCAGACGATGTTTGCCGCGCGGCTGATGGTGCCGATCTGGTTTGCCGTCGGGGTCTGGATGCTCGGGTGGGGGCCGCTGGTTTCCGGCGGCATCGGACCGGACTGGGCCCGTTCGGTCGCCGGCGTAATCATCGGTACATTCCCCGCGTTCGCGGCGTGGATGGGGCTTTGGTGGTCGCAATATCCCGCCGACCGGGCTCTGCGCGAGCAAAGCCTGCTGATGGATTGGGACAACGAGCTTCCACTGCATCAGCCGCCGCCGTTTCGCAGCTATTTTTCCTCCAACTTACGATTGCAGGTTTTGTTCACGGTCGTGCCTGTGCTGATGATCGTCGGCGTGCGCGACATCATGATGCATCTGCCTTACTGGCTGGGCGCCAGCCCAACGGATGCGCGGGCCGAGCCGGTGGTCGAACTTGGCTCATCGATCTTCGCGGCGGCGGTGGTTTTCCTGATCGCGCCGGAAGTCCTTCGTCGCGTGCTCAGCACGTGCCCGCTTCCCGCCGGGCCGTTGCGGCAGCGGCTCGAAGGACTTTGTCGTCAGTCGGGCATCAAATATCGGCAAATTCTTTTGTGGCGTACCGAGAACAACGTCGGCAACGCCGCCGTGATGGGTGTGCTGCCGTTCATGCGATATGTGCTGCTGTCGGATCTTCTGCTGGAGCGGATGACCGACGAAGAGATCGAAGCTGTCTTCGCGCATGAGCTGGGCCACATCGTGCATCGGCATATGGCGTGGTACGGCGTCTTTTTCGTGGCGCTGCTGCTGCTGATTCTCCCGCTGCAAAAGGCGGTGGATCTGTTCCTGCCGAACATCGGCCCGGCGACGAATGTGTGGCTGTTGATGGTGGTTTTCGGATCGGCCGGCGGGTTCCTGCTGGCGTTTGGCGCGCTCAGCCGCCGATGCGAGCGGCAGGCGGATGTCTACGCCGCGCGCACGATGCAGATGATCAAGACCGGCCCGATGGCCAATCCCGCCGAGGCATTGCTCTTCCCCGGCCAGCTTGCCGCCGTCACGGGCGGGGGGGCATCGCCGGTGCTCGCATACGAAGCCAGGTCTTATGTCGGCCCGTACGGCGCGAAGGTTTTCGCTTCGGCGCTGCGCCGAGTCGCTGCCATCAATAATATCCCCATCAATCCGCGCTCCGAGCCGCACGACGGCGACATCGCCGCACGGGTGACCGCCTTCGTTGACAGCATGGTCGATCTTGCCAATCACTGGTTCCACGGCAGCATCAGCGGCCGCATGGAATATCTCGAACACCTCGCCGCCGACCCGCGCCTGACGCTGGGGTTTGATCGCCGGATGCTCGCGGTTTATGCCACGCTGCTGCTCGTGCTGTTTTCGTCCGTCGCGATGACAGTAATTATCTGTCTGAGCTAATCACGCGCACGCGATTTGATTCTGTATCGCCGATGAAGATGTCGCCATTGGCATCGACGAAGATGCCGTGCGGGCGCGACATCTTGCATTTGAACGGATCGCCGTCGGGGCCATCCCCTTTGGTTCCGTCGCCGGCGATCAGCGCGATCGTTCCCTTGATTGGATCGATCATCCGGACCGTGTGGCTTTCGGTGTCGGCCAGATAAACGTTGCCATCAGGCCCGACGCTCAGGCCTTTGGGACCCGAAAGCGTGGCGGCCAGCGCCGGGCCGCCGTTGCCGGTGTTGCCTTGCTTGCCGGTGCCGGCGACGTGATGAATCGTGCCCGCCTTCAGATCCAGCTTGTACACGGCATTTCCTTCGCGCAGCGCGAGCCATAGATTGCCATCGCGATCGAAATCAATCGTTCGCGGCCCATTGAGCGGCGTGCCCACAATCGGCGAATTATCCGGCGTCGGCTTCTTCTCACCCGTGCCGGCAAATGTGCTGATCGTCCCCGTTTTCATGTCGATCCGCCGAATGCGATGATTGACGATATCGCACACATAAAGGCTGCCATCCGGCCCAAATTGAATGCTGTGCGGCTGATTGAACTGAGCCGCCGATGCGGGACCGCCATCACCGGCAAAGCCAGGCTTTCCATTGCCGGCGACGGTGCTGATGACATGCGTCTTCCCATCGACGCGCCGGATCAAATGATTGAGTCGCTCGACGAAGAACATGTTGCCGGCTTTGTCGAAGCGAACCTCGTACGGCTCATTGAGCTCGGCCTGTGTGGCAGGGCCTCCATCCCCGGAATACCCGCGTTTGCCGTTGCCGGCGACAGTGCTGATCGTCCCATCGCGCGCGACGCGGCGAACCAACTGGTTATCGCAATCACAAATGTAAAGCGCGCCATCCGGCCCGCGCGTAATCCCATAAGGCCCGCTCAGCTGCGCGGCGGCGGCCGGTCCGCCATCTCCGGCAAATCCCTTCTGGCCGGTGCCAGCGAAAGTGGAAATCTGCTGCGGGGGATCGGCCGCGAGGGAAAGTGAAACGGCCAGGGTGCAGCATGCAATGGAGGCAAAGAGGGTTTTCATGGTAATCTCCCGTAGGGTCCGCGACGGAGTTTGAGAACTCTTTCCGTGGCACGGGTTTGCAACCCGTGTGTGCGCTATCCGAATGAGCAACATTGCCGGAATCAATGTTTCCCGTTAATTCTGCATCGCACGCACGGGTTGAAAACCCGTGGCACGGGAAAAGTTGTCATCCTCAAAGGCGGATCCTACGAAGCAAGAGTTAACAGAAGAATTTGACACAGCAAGTTTAACGCAAACCATCAGGAGATACCCATGCCCGCCACCGAAGAAGAACTCAAGCGAGCGCTCAAGGCGTTCAAGAAACGATTGAAGCTCACGCAGCTCGACAACGACTCTACGCTCGGCCATTCGCCGCTGAGCGGCGCTGGAAGCAAGGTCATATCGATCCAGCCGCCTTCCGGTTTCGGCAAAGACGTGTGGGAGGAGCTGGCCGACAAAGGATTCCTCAAGCGCGATGGAATCGGATTCTTCGAGCTGGTGGCGGGGAAGTAGACGGCTGGCGGCTAACTGTGACTCGAGTAATCGCGGCCTCTTACACGAGATTGCCTCGACGACCGGCGCAGCATCATCACTGGAAACGACGAGATGATGAGGAAGAGTGCCGTGGGCTCCGGAACAGAGTTCAGTAGGAAGCCGTGTGTTTGGCCGTCGGAGTTGATTCCATAGCCGACAATCTGCCCAGCGTCATTGATTCCGTTTGCCACCGTCAGATGCCAACCCGAATTCGGATCAACAAGCGTGTTGAGATCGACGGCACTGGGACCAGCCTCGATGAAGGCAACCGGCGCGCCACTAGAGACAATTGCCGATCCAACGATAACGCCCAGATTGTTGATCGCGCTTGGGTTAGTGGCTTGACCCAGCCCGCCAAGGTTGGTCTTAACGCCGCCCGAGAAAAGAAAAGGATGGCCCGTCGTTGATGAAGTGCCGGTCACTTGACCCGCATTATCGATTGCATACGCGCCAAAGCTATTGGCGATGTGAATGAACTGTCCGTTCTGGTACAGAAATGACTGCAGGCTTTCTTCGCCGTCGCCGAAATATGTGTCGATCGCCATTTGCCCCGAAGCATTAATGCCGTGCACAATTCCATTGAGCGAGCCCGGTGTTACGTCAGTCATGGGGCCTTGGTCAAAGATAAAGCCGTGACTAATGACGCCGTATTGGTTGGTTTGGAGTGTCTCTGAATACCCGACAACCTGTCCAGAAGCGTTGATTCCGGTCGCTGAACTGTTGGTCCCACTAAGCGTTCCCAGGTCCGTAAAGGTGCCGTGGTCGTATCGGTAGGCGTGGCTGCGTGTGCCATTGGACGAGCTGCCAGCGATCTGACCCAAGTCATTGATAGCGGCGGCACCACTGGATACCTCGCCCTGGGGCGTGCCCAAATCATGTATCTGGCCACTCGACCAGAGAAAAGCATGATTGATTGCCTTCCCCTTGCTATCCACAGCGGCCGTGGCGGACGACCCAACAATCGTGCCGTTATTATTGATCGCCGAAGCTGAACTTGTTGTGCCGCCCAGCGTCCCCAAGTCGGTAATCGTGTAAAGAATTTCTCCCCGCGAACCGGAGCCGTTGCCTAAAAGGATGGCCACTGCGAGATAGAAAGTGCGCGCTCGCATTTTGATCTCCTCCCGAAATGCCCAAACCCTCGCTACAGAACTGATTCAGACAATCGTACCGCAACAATGTGAGAGGATCGTGAGACGCCGGCTTACGGTTTCGCGCACCATTCATGCCACATTTTACGAAAAGCCGCTTCGATATCGCGCGCGAAGGCGGGTCCGTCCATCAGCGCTGAGCGCTCCATCCGTTGCCGCAAGTTATTGCGAATCTCCGACAAGCGCGGCACATCGCTGGCGAGCGCCGCCGCGATGCGGACGTAATCTTCCGTCGATGAGGCGATCAGCTCCGGCATTCCGACATTCGACAAAATACTCGATCCGCTCCGTGAGACCGCGGTTTGCCCCGTGCGCGTGACGACGGGCACGCCCATCCAGAGCGCGTCGCAGGTGGTGGTGCCGCCGGTGTAGGGGAAGGGGTCGAGGCCGATGTCGATCTGGCTGTATTGCTGGAAATACTGGGACGTTCTCATGCGGCCGACGAAGAGGACCCGCGCGGGATCGATGCCCTGGGCGGCGAGCCAATCGTGGGCCTTCTTGCGATGGCTGCCTTGCGCTGAGTGGACGATCAGCTTTGAGCGATTGACCGCGCGCAGTAGTTGCAGCCAGGCCTCCCAGGTTTGAGGCGTGACCTTGGCATAAGTGTTGAGGCAGCCGAACGTGACGTAGCCGGCCGACAGCGCGGGCAGCGGTGAAACGGCCGGCACGTTGTCGTGCGGCGGGTAGCACCAGTACGTGCGCGGGAGGCGGATCGTCTTTTCCGTGTACCACTGCTCATCCGGATTGCCCGGCGGATCGAGATACGGATCGCTCAGCCGATAGTCCATCGTCCGCAGGCCGGTCGTGCCGCAGTAGGCGAGGTACGCCGCCTGCACCGGCGCGGGCTTGCGCGCGAACGTAAGCAGGCGGCCAAACTCCATGTGCATCGTCAGATCCACAAGTATGTCGATTCCATCATTGCGCACTAAATCGGCGAGGTGCGCATCGGAGAGACCGACGGTATGCCGCCAGACGTCGGCGCGGGATTGGAACCAACTGGTGGTCACATCGGGCCGGCGCATCTCGGCATAACAGAAAATCTCAAACTGCTGGTGATCATGATTCGCCAGCAGCGGCACCATAAACCGGCCCACCGGATGCGTGCGGAAATCGGGCGAGACATATCCGATCCGCAGCCGACGCCCGGTCGAGCGGTTATTGGTATGCGGCCGGATTTCGCCGGCCAGCGGCTCGGCGAAAATCTGGTTCCATTTCGCGTGCTCTTCGTAAAGGCGCTGCGGCGTGTATTCGGGATGAAAATGCAGCGCGTAGACGAGATTGCCCACCTCCCGCGAATCCGCGCTGAGCTCAACCCCTCGCCGAAAGGCGTCGATCGCGCCGTCGATGTCTCCCTGCTCGCGCAGGGCATTGCCCAGATTGCTCCAGCCGGCCGTGAACCGCGGATTGATCGCCAGCGCCTTGCGCACCGAGGCGACCGCTTCATCCAGCAATCCCTTGCGATTGAACAGCACACCCAAATTGCTTAGTGCTAGATGGTAATCAGGCTGCAGCGCCAGCGCCTGCTGATAAGCGCCGATTGCCTCATCCAGGCGGCCCATCTCCTGCAGAACATTGCCCATCACGTTGTACGCCTGCACACTGTCTGGCTGCAGCGCGATCACCCGCTGCAGCGCGGCGATCGCTTCGGGAAACTTTCCCTTGTCCTTCAGAATCTGCCCCAGCGTCATGTGCAAATCCGCAGATTGCGGACGCAGGCTCACCGCCTGACTGGCCGCGGCAAGCGCTTCATCGAGGCGCCCCGCTTCCTGCAGCGCGCCGGCGAGATTGCCGATCGATTCGACGTGATTCGGCCGCAGCGCGATCGCCTGGCGATAGGAGGCAATCGCCGGCTCGAAGCGGCCAAGCGTGCGATGGATGTTGGCGATGTTGTTGTAGGCTTCAGGGTAGTTGGGCTGAAGCCGGATCGCCTGCTGATAAGCGGCAATTGCTTCATCAAGCCGGCCATCCTGCTGCAGCGCATAGGCCAGGCCATATCGCACGGCAGCGGAGTTTGGTCGCTGTGTCACAGCCTGTTGATAACAGGATATTGCTTCGGGCAAACGCCTAGTGGAGACGAGGACAAACCCGAGATTCGCCAGCGCATCCCCAAAGGCGGGTTGAGCCGCCAAAACCTGTCGATAGAGCGCCTCCGCCTCGCGCAGCCGCCCGGCCTGATGATGCTGAATGGCGAGTTGGTAGAGCTCCTGGGGGGTCAATTGGCGTTACTAGCCAGTGGAAATACCAATCATGAGTTACCAGTCGGAAAACAAAGGGTTCGCTTTGCTGGCAACTGACAACTTGCAACTGGCAACTTATTTCGCATCCTTCATGTCGGCTTTCAACGTCTCAATCGCCTTCTCAATCTGGCGGTCGTGGCCCGCGACAAAGTCGGCGGGGGTGTTGTCGATGGTGACATCGGGCTGCACGCCGTAGTTTTCCATGCTGACGCCTTTGGCATTGAAGACGCCTGCGGCGGGCGTGCGGATCGTCGAGCCATCCAGCAGGCGGTAGGAGCCGGTGCCGATGACCGCGCCGTAGGTCGGCACGCCGATCAGCTTGCCCAGCCCAAGCTCGCGGAATCCTTCGGGGAACATTTCCGCGTCGCTGGCGGATCGCTCGTTTTGCAAAACCGCCATCGGGCCGAAGAACGCCTGGAACGGACGGGGGATCTCGACGGAATTGCGCCCGCGCGTGGATTGGTATTTCTTGCGCTGGTTGAGGATCTCCAGCAATTCTTGATCGATCCCGCCGCCGCCGTTGAAGCGCTCATCGATAATCAGCGCCTTCTTGTCAATGTTGGCCAGCAGATCGCGCTGGAATTTCGCGAGGCCGGCGGCGTCCATGGCGCGGATGTGCAGATAGCCGATCTCGCCCTTCGAAAGCTTGTCCACCATCTCTTTTCGACTGTCAACCCATTGTGTGTAATCCAATTCGCTCTGGGCGGTGGCGCTCAGCGGCTCGATGCTTACCGTCCACGAGCCTTCGGTTTCCGGCTTGGAATTGACCGTGAACTCAAACTTGCGCCCGAAGGCAAGGTTAAACGTCTTCCAGTAATTCTCCGGCGTCTTCAGGTCCTTGCCGTTGACGGCAAGAATGTAATTGCCTTCCGCAATCTTTAGATATTCGTGATCGGCCGGACCTTTCTTGTAGATGTGCGAGATCTTGTAGTAGCCCGATTCATCGGGCGCCAGATCAAATCCAGGATAGCGCGTGTCAGTGCTCTGGCCGAGCAGATCGGGATTGCCGCCGCCGCTGATGCCGGTGTGTGAGGCGTTTATCTCGCCGATCATTTCCATGATGAGGCTATGAAGCTCGTCGGTATCGTCAATGTATCCGAGCATCGGCTCGTAGCGTAGCTTGGCGGCGTCCCAATCGACGCCGTGCATTTTCGGATCGTAGAATTGATTGCGCATGACGCGCCAGGCTTCGTTGAAGACCTGCTTGCGTTCGGTGGCGGCGTCGATCTCGAGGCGCACGCTGAAGGTGATGCGCCGGGCCGCGGATGTGGGAGCCGCCGGCGCTGCCGCCGCTGCGACGGCACCACCGCCGCCGCCCCGGCGTCCGCGGCCGAATCCTCCGCCGGTCGGGGCTGCGGCTGCAGTGTCTCCACCTCCGCCGCCAGCCGGCGCGCCGACGGCGTAAATTCCGCCGCCTTGCATGTAATAAAGTGTGCGGCCATCGCGCGACCACTGAAGATCGCCGAAGCCACCGAACCCTCCGCGCCCGCGTCCACCGCCGGCCGCGGCATCCGCCGCGCCACCGACGAGCGCCGTCATGCGCGATCCATCTTCGGTAATCGTGTAAAGCGTCGGCCCGCCGCGCCCGTTGCCGTCGCCGTACGCAACGAATGCAAATTGCCGACCATCCGGTGATGCCGCCACTGTCGAAACGGTTCCACCGGCCAATCGCGTGAGGGGTTTGACGCGACGATCCAATCCGTCCCATTCGATCTTCACTTCGACGTTGCCGGTCCCTCCACCGCCGCCGCCGCCAAAGCCGCGGCGACCGCCGCGCCCGACAGGCGCGCCGTCGGCGCCGCCGCTGCCGGTCGCCTGCTCCTCGGTATCAACATCGCGATCGTCCGGATTCTTGGTGATGTGGGTGAGCGCGACGCTGTAAAGCTGCATCGTCGTGCGATTTAGCGAAGCCATCGAAGGCGCGCCAGCGCCGGCGAGGAACACCAGCTTCTTCCCATCGCCGCTCCATTTGGCGCCCTCGGCGACGATGAAATCCTCCCCGCCGATCACGTGCTCTTCGCCGCCGTCCAGCTTCTTCACGTACACATGCGAGCGAAGGATCTTGTCATCCTTTGTGTAGCTGATCCACTTGCCATCTGGTGAAAATTCCGGCGACTCGATCGGGCTGACATCGCTCGAAGCCACTTCGTCGGTTTTCAGATTGTCGACATCGACGATGCGCAATTTATGATCCGATCCGGACCACATCAGCGACTTGGAATCGGGTGACCAGATGAGATATCCCTTGTCACAGTCGGCATCGGAAAGCTGCTTCACATTATGCCCGCGCTCATCGGCCATCCAGATTTCCTCGCGGCCGGAGCGGTCGGAGATAAACGCAATCCACTTGCCATTGGGGGACCAGTTGGGGTCTTCCTCGCGCCAGAACGATTCGGTGACGCGCTGGGCTTCGCCGCGGTCACTGGCGACGGTAAAAATCTCGCCGTGGGCGGCAATCGCCACGCGCCGCCCCGAGGGCGAAACGCTAAATCCCTCGGCGGTGCTGTCGATCGTTCGCAGCTCGACGTCGTTATCCTTCGTATCGGATTTAATGTTGATGGGGATTTCGCTCGTCGCCCCGGTGGCGACATCGAGCTTCCAGATACCAAAATCCTGCTCGAAGACTATCGTCTTTCCATCGCCCGACATGCTGGGGAAGTAGAGATTGCCGCCTTCGTGATGGGTGATCTGGATTGGCGCGCCGCCATGCTCCGAAACTTTCCAGATATTGTTGGAGCTCTTCATCACCTCGGGGCCGCCGTACTTGATGTGCGTTTCATCCGGCAGCCGGTCGGCAACGAAATAAATGTTGCCGTCGTGGCCGTACATCGGCCAGAGGCTGTTGCCTTTGTATTCTCCGTTGGCGAGGCGCGTGTAGCTTTGGCCGGAGACATCCATCAGCCACAGATCGACCGAGTAGCTGCCGCGATAATGCTGCCGCGACCACGTGCCGGGATGGCGTGTAAACGCCATCTTCGAGCCATCGGGCGAGTAGCTGGCCCATGAGCCCCAGTCGCTCGGGAGCGGCTGCTCGAGGCCGCCGTCCACCGCCACTTCAAACAGCGTCGAGATACCGGGAAAGACGCCGTTGTTGCGCGGCGAAGTAAAGATGATCTTGCGGCTATCGGGCGTCCAACCGACCACGATATCGTCCGCGTTGTGGAAGGTCAGTTGCTTGGGTTTACCGCCATCGGCCGGAATCACGAACACGTCGTAATTCCCTTCGCGATTGGAGGAGAAGGCAATCCACTTTCCATCCGGCGAGTAGCGCGGATAAACCTCGCGCGCGCGGTGCACGGTGAGCCGGCGCACATCGGAGCCGTCTTCGTTGGCGCTCCAGATATCGCCCAGATAACTGAACGCCACGCGGCCATTGGAATAAGTTGGATGCCGCAACATTCGCGTCTGAGCAGAGGCGAGCGCGGGCAGAATCAGGACCAGGCCAACCAGCAGGACCTTGCGCATCATCAAATCTCTCCGGATTAGAATTCGATTGGTGAATCTTCCCGATTCGTGGGGAGAAAGGCAAACAAATATGTGAACGATTGGTCCGGGATCTCCCCGATGTGAGGCGCTACAAGAAATCGGCGGGCAGTGCCCGCCCTACGCGCCGGTTGATTCGTAGGGCGGGC
>DATBDZ010000274.1:0-4932 GCA_036276235.1 Humisphaera sp.
TCCCTCTCCCCTGTACTCAGGGGAGAGGGCTGGGGTGAGGGGACGAACGCGTCGACTTGCGAACCGCACGGTATCGCGACACGCTGTCCCCTCACCCTGCCCTCTCCCCTGAGTACAGGGGAGAGGGTTATGAGCGCGGCCACCACGCCACGAATTCTCTTTGAACACTCGGCGATTTGACGACTATCACAGTTGTGGACAGAGCCGCTAAACGTCTACTTCGCCCGCCTCAAGGAATTGCCGTAATCCTTGTGGCGTTCACTGTTTGTCAGTCAATCGTCGCCGCGACGGCGACGGATCATTGGGCGTTTCGCAAGCCGGTTGATCCGCCGATTCCGGCCGTGAGCGATCCGGGTTGGGCAGCGAACCCCATCGATTCATTTGTCTTCGCGAAGCTGCAGGCAAAAGGGCTGAGCCCGGCTAAGCCCGCGGATAAGCGGACGCTCATTCGCCGCGCCTATTTTGATCTGACGGGGCTTCCGCCAACCGCGGCGCAGGTGGAGGCGTTTGAGGCGGATTCATCACCGGATGCTTTTGCGAAGGTTGTCGATGAATTGCTGGCTTCGCCGCAGTATGGGGAGCGGTGGGGCCGATATTGGCTGGATGTCGCACGATACTCCGACACGAAGGGTTACGTTTTTCAGGAAGAGCGGAAGTATCCTTACGCCTACACCTATCGCGATTGGGTGGTACGGTCGCTCAATGATGATTTGCCTTACGATCAGTTTTTGATTCAGCAGATCGCGGCTGATCAGTTGCAAAGCGATGACAAGCAATCCTTAGCGGCGATGGGATTCCTCACCGTCGGCCGGCGGTTTCTCAACAGCAAGCCGGACATTGTTGACGATCGGCTCGACGTCGTTTTCCGCGGCACGATGGCGCTGACTGTCGGCTGTGCGCGCTGCCATGATCACAAATTCGATCCGATTCCAACGGCGGATTATTACTCGCTCTATTCGGTCTTCAATAACAGTATCGAGCCGACCGATTTGCCGCTGATTGGCGAGCCGGAGCACAACGCTGCTTATGAGAAGTTTGAGCAGGATGCCGCCAAGCTGCAGGGGGAATACGACAAGTATGTGCAGGATCGGCTCAATGAGATGCTGACCGATCTGCGCACGCCCAAGCGAATCGCCGACTACATGATGGCGTCCCTGCAGCCGGCGATGCGCCAGCAGCGCAATCAGGATAGCCAGGACCTCAACTTCGCGATCGTCAACCAATGGCGGACCTATCTCCAGATAAAAGCAAAGGACAATGATTCGGTCTTCGCCGCCTGGCGAAAGTTTGTGGCGATCAGCGGCGCCAGCTTTGGCGAGAAGACCGCCGATGTGATGGCGGCTATCGCGCAGCCTGATTCGCAACATCCGCTGCATCCGCTGGTTGTTAAAGAGTTTTCCGAGAATGCCCCATCAAATTTGCGCGATGTGGCGGATCGATATGGGGCACTGCTCGCCCGCTATGACAAGCCGGACCAGCTTCCCGACGAAAGCGAAGAATGGCTGCGGCAGGTGTTGCGCGGCGAGGATTCACCCCTGAAGCTTCCAAAGCCCGGCGCCGACGCCGAGCGATTGCTCCGCCGTGATTTTCGCGATAAGGCGGCAAACCTCCGCAAAAAGGTGGATGAGTTCAAGGCAAACAATCCTTCCGCGCCGCCTCGCGCGATGGTGATGCGCGATGCGCCGAACATGGAGCCGCAGCGCGTTTTCATGCGCGGCAACGCCGGAAACCCAGGAGAAGCGGTGAAGCCGCATTTCCTGACGTGCGTCAGTGGCGAAACGCCTGCTGCTTTCAGTCATGGCAGCGGGCGACTCGAATTAGCGCAGGCGATTGCCAGCAAGGATAACCCGCTCACCGCGCGGGTGATGGTCAATCGCGTATGGCTGCATCATTTTGGATTTGGCCTGGTGCGGACGCCCAGCGATTTTGGCACGCGCTCCGATCCGCCGACGCATCCGGAGCTGCTTGATTATCTGGCGATTCGCTTCATGGAGGATGGCTGGTCGATCAAGAAGCTGCATCGGCGGATCATGCTGTCGGCGACGTATCAGCAATCGAGCGAAGCCTCGCCCGATGCGCAACAGCGCGACGCGGACAATCTGCTCCTCTCGCACATGAACCGCCAGCGGCTCGATCTGGAAGCGATGCGCGATTCGCTCATGTATGTGAGCGGCAAGCTCGATCTGACCATCGGTGGCCGCCCGGTCGATATCACGGTCGATCCCGCTCCGAATCGGCGGATGATTTACGCCTTCATCGATCGCCAGAATCTGCCGGGCGTTTTCCGCAACTTCGATTTCGCCAGCCCGGATGCCACCTGCCCGCGGCGGTTTTCCACGACGGTGCCGCAGCAGGCGCTCTTTATGCTGAACAGCCCGTTCCTCATGCAGCAGGTACACGGCGTATTGAGCCGGCCGGAGCTGAAGGACGATCAGCCGATCGATCAGCGCATCGAGGCGTTGTATGCTCTGTTGTTCGAGCGTAAGCCGACGAAGGATGAGATCGCGATGGGCAGAGAGTTCATCGAGCATGAGGCGTCGATTCCCGATGACGATGGATCGGGCGGCGCGAAGAAGCTCAAGCGGCTTTCGCCGTGGGAGAAGTACGCGCAGGTATTGATGGAATCGAATGAGTTTATATTTGTGGATTGAGAACAGTAGTCAGAAGGCAGTAGTCAGAAAGTGGTTGCGATAGACTTATTCTTTTAACCTCAGACATGTCATCTCTGACCTCTGACTACTGCCTTCTGACTACTTATTGAGAATTTTATGCCCCACAACGTTCGACCGCAGGACTACTTTTTGACTCGCCGCCAGATGCTCAGCAAGTGCGGGATGGGCATGGGCGCGCTGATGCTCGGCTCATTGCTCGAAGGCGCATCGGCTCGGGGGGCAGAGGCGGTTTCTCTTAATCCGCTGATGCCGCGCTTTCCGCAGTTTCCTGCCAAGGCCAAGCGGGTCATTCATTTGTTTATGAACGGCGGCCCGTCGCACGTCGATACATTCGATCCGAAGCCTTCGCTGGAGAAGTATGCCGGCAAGGCGCTGCCCGTCCCAAATCTCAAGACGGAGCGCAAAACTGGCGCGGCATTTCCATCTCCGTTCAAGTTCAACAAGTACGGGCAGAGCGGAATCGAAGTCAGCGATCTGTATCCGAATCTTGCCAAGTGCGTCGATGACATGTGCATCATCCGCTCGATGAAGGCGGATGTTCCGAATCATGAACCTTCACTGCTGCTGATGAACTGCGGCGACGCGCGGCAGATTCGCCCCTCGCTGGGCTCCTGGGTCACCTACGGCCTGGGAAGCGAAAACCAGAATCTACCCGGCTTCATCTCCATGTGCCCTGGCGGATATCCGATTCAGGAATCGCAAAACTGGCAATCGGGCTTCCTGCCCGGCGTGTTTCAGGGAACGTACATCGACACACAATACACGGATATCAACAAGCTGATTCAGTATGTGCAGAGCAGCTATGCGACGCCCGCCGAGCAACGCCGACAGCTTGATCTGCTGCTGGCGCTCAATGAAAAACATCTGGAGCAACGCCAGCATGAGGCGCAGCTCGAGGCGCGCATTCAATCGTTCGAGATGGCGTATCGCATGCAGGCGGATGCGTCCGATGCCTTCGACATCAGCAAAGAGCCCAAGCACATCCTCGACATGTACGGCACCGGCACGCAGGCGCGGCAAATTCTTACCGCGCGGCGATTGCTCGAACGCGGCGTACGATTCGTGCAGGTCTGGAGCGGGCAAGGGCAGCCCTGGGATAGCCACGATGATCTGGCGCAGAATCACGGCAAGCTCGCCAAGGCCAGCGATCAGGCAATCGCCGCGCTGTTGATCGATCTCAAACAGCGCGGAATGCTCGATGACACGCTGGTGATCTGGGGCGGCGAGTTTGGGCGCACGCCTACGGTTGAGCTGCCGACGCCTGGCTCCAACGCCGGCAAGATGAATGGCCGCGATCACAACAATCACGGCTTCACCATGTGGCTCGCCGGTGGTGGCGCGAAAGGCGGCCACATCCACGGCGCTACCGACGAATTCGGCTTTGCCGCCCAGGATAATCCCGTCCACGTCCACGATCTGCACGCGACGATTCTTAAGCTGCTGGGCTTCGATCACACCAAGTTCACGTACCGATATGCCGGCCGCGATTTCCGGCTGACGGATGTGTACGGCGAAGTCGTCAACGATCTGATCGCATAGGGAGGGAGACCAGCTTGATAACTCCCTTTGCATTGCTGGGCATTGTCGCCGCCGCGACTGCGATCGGCCTGATCACGCAGCGGATGTTTCGCCGCCGGCTCGAGGCGCGGCTCGGTCAATTGGCATCGACCTGGCGGATGAACTACAGCCCGCGCGATCATCTGCGACTCACCGCAAAAATCTCCCGCAGCTTCCCCATCCCCGGCGCGGCACGCATCAACATCGGCGATGTGATCTACGGCCTGGAAGCCGACCGCTATCGCTACTTTTTCACAGCGCATTACACGATCGGCGCGATGCAGACCAAACGCCGCGTCGCCCGCGCCGGATGCTTCAGCGAACCAAAGGAACGAGACGGCCTCGTCGAGCTATCGCCGGCGATTCTCGCGCCGGCGGATTTGCCGCTCCTGGAGCAATATCGACGCCTTGGGCCGCGTGTGGGTGAGAGGGATGCGTAGGGGCGAACATTCTTTTTCTACCTCGGTGGAGCAGACATTTTTGTCTGCTGTATTGGTGGGGCAGGTATTTTTACCTGTCATTCTGGTGGAGCAGACATTCTTGTCTGTTTTCTTGAGTGGAGCAGACATTCTTGTCTGTTTTATGAGTGGAGCAGACATTCTTGTCTGCTATCGAATCCGTGAGTGGAGGAGATTCTTCTCCTCCCGAACGGATTCGAGTCTGCTCCAGTGGCAAGAATGCCACCACTCCCAGACTCGAGACA
>DATBDZ010000275.1:0-3619 GCA_036276235.1 Humisphaera sp.
GCCCCACGGCAGTACCACGCAATTTGCATCGTCACTGCGCCCCGAATATCGTTTGGCGATCATGCTGAACGCTCCATTTACCGCATTAATTCGTCGATTCGTTTTCGCGCTGGGGTTGCTGGCTTGCGTTGCGACATCCTATGCCGCTCCGCAGGAAGAGCCGGTGAAGGCGGCTTCGAATGAAGGCGAGCAGGCGATCGGGAAATTCAAAGTCGCCGAGGGGTTGAAGCTCGAGCTCTTTGCTGCCGAGCCGATGCTGGCCAATCCCGTGGCGCTGCGGGCAGACAACAAGGATCGCGTTTACGTCATCGAAACATTTCGCCACACGTCCAACGTGCTGGACATCCGCAATCACATGGACTGGCTCGGCGACGATCTGGCGGCTCGGCGCGTCGAAGATCGCATCAATCTGCTCAAGCGAAAGATGGGGCCGAATGTCCGACATCTCACCGATGACACCGATCGCATTCGGCTGATCTGGGATAGCAAGGGAACCGGCAAGGCCGACAACGCGACGATCTTTGCCACCGGCTTCAACTCGATCGAAGCGGGTCTGGCGGCAAGCGTGCTGCCTTTTCATGGCGATGTTTATTTCACCGATATCCCGAGCCTCTATCTGCTGAAGGATACGAATGGTGATGGCGTCGCCGATGTCCGCAAAGAACTCTCCACCGGATACGGCGTTCACATCGCGTTTCTCGGGCACGATCTGCACGGCTTATGCGTTGGGCCGGATCACAAGCTCTATTTCTCGATCGGCGATCGCGGCGCGAATGCCAAATCGCTGATCGACGGCAGCACGGTGGATTATCCGGATACGGGCGCGGTCTATCGCTGCAATTTGGATGGCTCGCATCTGGAAGTTTTCGCGTTCGGCTTGCGCAATCCGCAGCAACTGGTTTTTGACGACTACGGCAATCTCTTCACCGGTGATAACAATCCCGATTACGGCGACCCGGCACGATGGGTGTATGTCGTCGAAGGGGGCGATTCTGGTTGGCGCGAAGGATACCAATCCGCCCGACTTCGCCGCGGCGGGGGGCCTTGGATGTGGGAAGAGCTTTACCAGACCAAGGAGAAGCTTTCGGTTACCTACATCATTCCGCCGATCGCGCATCTGGGCGCGGGGCCCAGCGGGGTGGCCTATTATCCGGGCACCGGATTCTCAGATTCCAAGTGGATGGAGCATTTCTTCATGGTCGATTTCCGCGGCGGGGCGGCGCAGAGCCTGGTGCATACCTTCAAGATGGAGCCGCACGGGGCAACCTTTGAGCTGACCGATCATTCCGATTTCCTGCACGGGATGCTCGCCACGGATATCGATTTCAGCCCGCGCGGCGGAGCGTATGTCTGCGACTGGGTCGAAGGATGGAACAAGACTGGCAAAGGCCGCATCTATCGCATCTTCGATCCCAAGGCCGAGCAGGAATCAATTGTCAAGGAAGTTCGCACGTTGCTGGCCGATGGATTCGATAAGCAATCACCGGCTGATCTGGTGAAGCTGCTGGGGCATCGCGATATCCGCGTGCGGCAGGAGGCACAGTTTGCCCTGGCGGATAAAGGCCCTTCGGCGATTCCGATCTTTACTGCCGCCGCGCAGAAGAACGACAACAAGCTCGCGCGGCTGCATGCGATCTGGGGGTTGGGCGAATTGGGTGAGAAAAACCCAACCACCTTCTCCAATCTGCTTCCGCTGCTTTCCGATGGCGACAGCGAAGTTCGCTCGCAGGCGGCGAAGGTGCTGGGCGAAGGGCATTTCGCCGGCGCGTATGATGGATTGATCAAGCTGCTTGCTGATCCGGAGCCGCGGCCAAAGTTTTTCGCGGCGACCGCGCTGCGGCATATGGGCCGACGCGAGGCGACCGCGCCGCTGCTGGCGATGCTTCGCACCAATGATGACAAAGACGCGCACCTGCGGCACGCCGCCGTCATGGGACTTGTGGGGAGCGACGATGTGAGCGCGCTGGCGGCGGCGGCATCCGACCCATCGCCGGCGGTTCGCATGGGCGCGCTGCTGGCCTTACGCCGGCTTGCGCGACCGGAGATCGCGGCATTCCTTAATGACAAGGAAGTTCGCATCGTTTCAGAGGCGGCTCATGCGATCAATGATGTGCCGATCGACGGGGCGATGCCGCAGCTTGGCGAGCTGGCGAGCAAGCCTAATCTCCCGGAGACGGTAATCATTCGCGCGCTGAATGCGAACTATCGCCGCGGCAAGCCGGAAGGGGCCCGCGCGCTGGCCGCCTACGCGGCCAACAACATTTCCATCGAATGGCTGCGCGTCGAAGCGCTCAAAATGCTCGCCAGCTGGGAGAACCCTTCTGATCGCGATTGGGTGATGAATCTTTATCGCCCGATCGAGAAGCGCGATGCCGCGCCGGCGCGCGAAGCCGCCGGAGTCGCGATCGCGCAGATCCTCAAGGAGGGAAGCTCGACCGCCCCCAAGAGCGTTCGCGCGGCGGCGGTCGATGCGATGAGCAAGCTGAAGATCAACAACGTCGCCGCCCTGATGGAGATCATCAGCGACACGAAGCAAGCACCCGAAGTTCGAGCCGGCGCGCTGTCGGCACTGGCGGATGGAAATGATCCGAAGCTGCCGGATGCGATCAAGATTGCGCTCGATGACAAAAGTCCCAAGCTGCGGCAAGTGGCGATTCTTTCGCTGACGCATCTGCCCGATGGCACGCAACGGCTCTCGCAAATTCTCGACAGCGGCTCGCAGACCGATCAGCAGGCGGCGCTGGAGGCGCTGGGGGCGACATCAGACGCCGGCGCTGATCCGATTATCTCCAAGGCGATGGACAAGCTGCTGGCCGGCCAATGGAAGCCGGAGTTGACGGTTGATCTCTATATGGCCGCCGAGAAGCGATTCAACAGCACGGAGGTTCAGGACAAATTCAAAAAATACACAAATGGGCTGGGGACGTCTGATCCGATGGCCCGCTTCCGGATGGCCGAGGTGGGCGGCGACGCCGAGGAAGGCCGCCACATTTTCCGCGAGCGCGCCGATGCCTCCTGCATTCGCTGCCACGTTGTTCAAAAGGAAGGCGGCATCGTCGGCCCCGCGCTCGATGGGATCGGTGCCAAGCAAAATCGCGAATACATTCTGGAATCGATCATCTTCCCCAACGCCAAGATCGCACCTGGTTTTGAGAGTGCGGTCATCAAAACCAAATCCGGCAAAGTGGTGATGGGTGTGGTGAAAAGTGAGACGGCAAGTGAAGTATCAGTAATGGACGCCGACGGAAATCTGATCAAGGTCGCCAAGGCGGATATTACCTCGCGCGAGAAGGGGCTGTCGCCCATGCCGGAAGGATATAGGCAGGCGTTGAGCCTGAAAGACATGCGCGATTTGGTGGAGTTTTTGGCAAGTTTGAAGACGCCGGCTTCGCCGTGATCTGTTCCGGGTGGAGCAGACATTCTTGTCTGCTGTCTTGAGCGGAGCGGACATTCTTGTCTGTTTTCTTGGTGGAGCAGACATTCTTGTCTGCTTCGAATCCGTGAGTGGAGGGACATTCTTGTCCCTCCCGAACGGATTCGAGATGTGTAGGGTGGGCGTACTCGCCCACCACGAGCGGCAAATGGTGGGCGAGTACGCCCACCCTACTACGCCTTCCAG
>DATBDZ010000276.1:0-1681 GCA_036276235.1 Humisphaera sp.
GACGCGGCGCGTAGGGCGGGCACTGCCCGCCGCATTTTCAGAGCAGGTATTCGCAAGCATCTGGCCCATTCGCGCGAGACGGCCAGATGCTTCGGAGTACCTCAGCATGACAGTTGCTCAAGCAGATTAGAATCTCGTTGATCGTTTGGAGGTCCCATGATTTCCCGTCGTCAAATCCTGAAGCAGTCGGCATTGGTGGCGATGGCGCCGATGGTTCCTGCGTTTCTGGCCAACATGGCTCGTGCCGCGGGGACGCAGCGCGATTCGCGGATTCTTGTCGTCGTCCAGATGGAAGGGGGGAACGATGGGATCAATACTCTCGTGCCGTTTGGCGATGAAGGGTATGCCCGCAATCGCAAGGAGCTGCGCATTGCCGCCGACAAGGTGCTGAAGCTCAACGATCACGTCGGCCTGCATCCTTCGATGCGCGGCGCGGCCAAGCTGGTCGAAGACGGCAGGCTCGCGATCGTGCAGGGCGTCGGCTATCCGAATCCGAGCCGCTCGCATTTCCACAGCATGGAGATCTGGCAGACGGCGCTGCTCGATCCGCAGAAGAGCGAGCGCGGCTGGATCGGCCGCGCGTTTGATGGTTTGCCCTGGCCCCGGGCCGGCGGGCCGGATGCGGTGTACGTGGGCAACAGCGACATGCCGCAGGCGCTGATCGGCCGGCGCACCGACGCCGCCGCCATCTCCAACGCCGACGATTTGGCGCTTCATCTGCCGGCTCATTCTCTGAAGCAGGCGGATGAGAAGGGTGAGGATCTTTCCTCGTTCGTCCGGCGCAGCGTGCTGAGCGCCTACGGGACCGCCAACGATCTTGCCGGCGCGGCCAAGGGCACCGGCGGCGCGGCGCCGGCCGCCTATCCGCAATCCAAGCTCGCCACTCAATTGCAGCTCATCTCCACCTTCATCAAATCCGGCGCAGGGACGCGCGTCTACTATGCCGCCCAGAGCGGCTACGACACACATCAACTGCAAATGCCGCAACATGAAGATCTACTGGGCGACCTGTCGAGCGCGATGCGCGCGTTTCTCGATGACCTCAAAGGCGCGGGTTTGTCCGATCGCGTGCTGTTGATGGCATTCAGCGAATTCGGCCGGCGCGTCGCGGAAAACAGCTCGCTGGGAACCGATCATGGCGCGGCAGCGCCGCTGTTCGTCGCCGGAGCCGCCGTGAAAGGCGGATTGATCGGCACAACGCCGAGCCTTTCAGAATTGGTGGATGGCGACGTAAAAATGTCGATCGATTTCCGCCAAGTCTACGCGACATTGCTGGAGAATTGGCTCCAGATCCCGGCAAAGCAAGTGCTGGCGGGGGAGTTCGAGCCGCTACCGTTGCTCAAACAGGCGTGAGTTGCCAAACACTCCTGCTCCTTCTCCCCTGTACTCAGGGAGAGGGCTGGGGTGAGGGGACGAACGCTTCGACTTGCGAGCCGCGCCATGTCGCGGTTCGCTGTCCCCTCACCCTGCCCTCTCCCCTGAGTACAGGGGAGAGGGTTCTAAGGCACCGTCCTTTGTACACTTTAGCGCACGTGGTGCACCACTCGCGCATGGAACGTTCCGCGTGTGCTGAAGCACACCCACCCCTTTCAAGGTGGCTTTCGGGTTGTTCGCAGGGCCAGGAGCCTTGCGGTGGAAACATGGTGATTTCTCTTTCCACTGCTTTGTGGCGGACGTTTTT
>DATBDZ010000277.1:0-9869 GCA_036276235.1 Humisphaera sp.
CGACGGCGCGATGTATTTCTGCCAGGCGAGCCACACAGCCATGGGCGCGCCCGATCACAAATGGGGCTTCCGGCCCGAGCGATTGCTGAGCAGCGCGATCCTGCGGCTGGATACAAGCGCGGCGCTCGCGCAAGCCGCGCCGATCGATGTGAAGACCGAAGAGGGCGGGCACTACGATCCCACATCAGCCGGCGCGCCGCTGACGATCTATGCGACGGGCATTCGCAACAGCTTCGATCTGGTGTGGCACAGCAACGGCTCGCTCTACGCCGCCACGAATGGCTCCGCCGCCGGCGGCAACACGCCCGCCTCACCGGATGGAACGGTGCCCGCGCTCGAGCATGTCCGCCAGACCGAGGATGATTATCTGTTCCGCATCGAGCGCGGCGCGTATTACGGGCATCCCAATCCGCTTCGAGGCGAATACGTTTTGAACGGCGGCAATCTCACCAGCGGCGCGGATTTGGATGAAGTGGCCGCCTACCCGGTCGGCACCCATCCCGATCGCAACTTCCATCACGCCATCTACAGCTTCGGCAAAAATCTATCCCCCTGCGGCGGCATCGAGTACCACTCCAACGCTTTCAACGGGGCACTGCGCGGCAAGCTGCTCTACGTCCGCTACAGCGGCGGCGACGATATCGTCGCCATCTCCGTCCGCGAGGACGGCAGCGCCAGCGAAGTGCTCACCGGCATCGAAGGCCTCGCCCATTTCGTCAACCCGGTCGATCTGTGCGAAGACCCAACCAACGGCCGGCTCTATGTCGCCGAGTTTGGCTCAAAAAGAATCACGCTGCTCCGGCCCAAAACCGGGGCGATGAGCGCCCAGGTTTGCCGATCGGTCCCAGCGCGAAACCTGACGACAACGATCACCTCCACGCAAGAGCCGGCGCGCTAGATCTTCTCCAAATTACTCCCCGCTCCGAGCCTCATTCGACAAAACCGTCCCCACCCGAATAAACCGGCGGCACTCCAGTTGCATCCGCTTCAAAAATCCCGTCAGCGGCCAGCCTGCATCGACCGCCGGAGTACATTCCAGACAACCGGAGGCGTCCCGTGAATCGGTCCGAAGACAGCGCACGTCCAACCCAGGAAAAGCTCGCATATCAGGCGGTTTTCCCGCCTCAATTAAGCCGCGGCTGCCCCGCCTGCGATTGTGCCGCCCATCCGCAAGATCATGGCAATCGAGTGGCCCTCTGCCGCTGCGCCGATTTGCACGAAGAGGCCGAGCGCTGGGATGGAATGTCGTAGCTGGGGGCATTCCTTCGCTTCTTCGTCCCTTCGCGTGACATCATCTCGGAATTCAGGCATTTTGGTCATTCGGGTTTGATTCGGATTTCGGGGATTCGGGTTTCGGACTTCGCTCACGGCGTCTGCACCTCATTCCAAAGCCGCAGCGCCGGCTCCGACAGATCATGCTCATATCCCAGGATGCTGACTGACGCCGTCGCCAGGTAGAGCAATCGTCCGTAATTCGCTTCCATTCCAAGCCAGCGCGCGGCGATGACGCGCAGAATATGCCCGCTGGAAAAGACCAGTGTGTTGTCGCCATTGGCGCGGAGCCTGGCGATCATGCGGTCGGCACGGGCGGAGATTTGCGCGACCGATTCTCCGCCAGGGCACCCATCGCGGAAGATCTGCCAATCCGGATCGCGCTGGCGGATCTGAGCCGTCGTCATTCCCTCATAGTCCCCGTAATCCCATTCGGCCAGATCTTCATCGATCTGCGCGACGGCCCCGAACCCCGCCAGCTCGCAAGTCCGCCGCGCCCGCAGCCGCGGGCTGCAGAAGACGCGCGCGAAGGTAATTCCATTCAATCGTTTTCCCACCGCGCGGGCGGCGGCTTCGCCGCGCTCAGTCAGTGGCAGATCGGTTTTGCCCGTATGTTGCCCCGAAAGCGACCACGCCGTTTCACCATGCCGCGCCAGATAGACCATCGGAAGGGAAGAGTGCATGTCCCCTTGAATAACCCCCAATGCCGATCGCTTGCAATGCCTCGATCAACCCATGCTAGATAATCACTAGCTTCCGTGGGACGGTGGGCTCGCCGGGCGCTTGCGAGTGTCGGGAAGCGGATAGTTCACTTCGGGCGACAAAACCCAATCCGCATCCGTTCCGAGCGCCGAGCGAAGTTCATGTTCCGGGGCCTCAACCAACATCATACGGCCGGTATCGTCCAGAACCTGGGCGCCCTCAATGGACTGTACGCGCTGAAGAGCCTCCCGCGGGCGGTCTCCAGCACCTCGGTAGCGAACGACAAAACGCGCCATATCACGACTCCGACGTTCCTTACTCTGGTAATCCCTGACCCTCAAATGTTGGGCCGAATCCCAAGCTCTTGCATGATTGTAGCAGCAACCTGACGATCCGGTCTGCGCGCGAAGCATCACGATTCGCATTTAAGATCGCCGCGTTCTTTGCCAACAGCCGGGCGGCCAAGCCTGTGACGGCCGGCGTGGCCATTGAAGTGCCGCTCATGACCGCATACTTTTTGTCGGGTACGGTTGAGATGATGCCCACCCCCGGCCCCGTGGCATCGAGTTCCAGGCCGATATTGCTGAATGCTGCAATAAAATTCTTCTTGTCGGTTCCGAATGGCGCCGCGACATCCCCGCTGTCAACGGAACCGGCGGGGAACAGCCCTATCCTTCCCACTGCGGAGACTGCCACGCATAAGTCAAACGAAGCGGGGAACGATACCGGCTTTCGGTCATCGTTACCGGCGGCGGCGATGACAACGCATCCGGCGTTTCGAGCGTCCTGGATGGCTGCCTCCGTTGCCGGATCAGGGTTCCCGCCGCCCAGACTGAGATTGAGCAGATCGCACCCTTGCGCGGCCCCGCGATCGATGGCCTTGGCAATCGAGTAATTCGATGCGCGCGGCTCAGGATCTTGAGGCGTCGCCTTTGGAAATACACGATAACTATACAGAGCCGTGCCGGGCGCGATTCCTCGAATACCTTTAGGAGGAGTTCCTCTGGCGGCAATGATTCCGGCGCAATGGCTGCCATGATCCCCGCCGAGCGGCCCATACGAGTTGGCCGGCTCGCCGGGCACCGTGCATTCCCCTCCAAGCACCTTCAAGTCTGGGTGCTTGAGGGCAATTCCGGTATCCACCACGCCCACCTTAACTCCATTGCCGTCGTCCGGCTCGCCCGAATGCGCGAAGAATCGAACGCTATCCTCGAATGCCAGATCGATCGGCGTCAACGGCACGTTGATGGTTGAGGCGAGATTCAACTTGATCTGCAGCGATCCCCAGAAGCTGTTTGCCGGATAAACATACAATCGGTCCAGCACGGGGATCCCAGAAGGAAGCGACAGAGTCACTGTTCCACTCTTGGACGTCACCCCGCCGTCACCCTCGCGCGTTGCGAAGTTGGTGAACGCCACGACGTTTGCTCCAGGAATGGCAGATCCGTCTGCCGCCGATGTCACCTTTACGATGACTTTCCGTGCAGAGGCGGTGGCGGTGGTCGCCGACTTCACGCGGCTCTCTACTTGATAAAACTGCACCGCCGGCTGATAGAACTGCTCGGGAACCATCCGCAATCCCCACTCGTCCGCCCGCAGCGCCTGCGCGTCCTTGGCGCTGATCTCGACGAGTTTGGCGCCATCCTCATGAATGGAATCCAGAACTTTCATCTTAAATCGCGACCCACCTTTTCCGCGACTGATGCGGGCTTTGGCCGGTTGGGCAGTCAGGGTACGGAAGAACGCTTTCGTGCTGCTGGCTGCCGCGCGGAGCGTCGCATTCCCTGGCAGCAAAATCATTCGCTGCGGCTCGGGAGCGTCCGCTACGTGGATTAGTCCGTGTACCACGTTTTCCACAGGATGCAGGCCCGGCACTGAAGACTTCATCGTTCGATACCAGTTCATCGTTGGCTCCTCGAAATAAAATCGCAGATCAGACGACGCCCGGAAGGGGACATGCAAATGCTATCGCAAGCTGATCGATGGGCAATCACCTCGGAAGGTGACTTTTACAAAATCATGTTTAAAGTCCGATTCAACGTCCGGCAATTGAATGACCGCCGGCCCCGAAGCGGCGGGATAAATCCCGCCCTACGAGAACTACGAGAACGTGCGATTCCGATCACGTAAACTCATACCACATCAGCCAAGCAACGAAGCCGCAGACCAGCACCGCCAGCACCGCATACAGGCTCAAGATCACCAGACAATCCCGACAACCCGATGGCTCCTGCTCCTTGGGGTTCGAGTAATTGAGCGTTGGCGGGGGCTCCTCCATCCCTTCATCTTATCGCTTCCCACGTTGCGGCAATCGCAGGACCATCGCAAACTATTCGGCATGCAACCAGCCAAGCTCATCACGCAGACCGTCCAGACCCATTCGAGAAGTGAGATGATTGAGGTGACCGATCGCGTCGCGCATGCGATCGCCAAGCTCGGCATCGAGCAGGGGTTTGTGATCGTCTATGTGCCGCACACCACGGCTGCCGTCACGATCAATGAGAATGCCGACCCGGATGTGAAGCACGACATGCTTCGCAAGCTCGAAGCTCTCGTGCCCAAGCAGGAAGCCTATTACCGCCACGGCGAAGGCAACAGCGACAGCCACGTCAAAACATCACTGGTCGGCAACAGCGTGACAGTGCTGATCGAAGATGGGCAACTCGTGCTCGGCCGCTGGCAGGGGATTTATTTCTGCGAGTTTGATGGGCCGCGGAGTCGGGAGATGCATGTGAAGGTTGTGAATTGTGGGTTGTAGGTGGTGGGTTGTCAGTGGTCAGTGGTCCGTTGTCAGTGGTCCGTTGCAGCAGTCGTGATGCGAACGCTCTTTTGCAACGGATAACGGACAACTGACCATGGACAACCCACAACAAACAACCAACAACCAACAATCATCCAACCTTCAGCCCCCGCGCCATCGTTTCCCCGATCGTGGCCGGGCTCTCGGCGACATGAATCCCTGCGCCGTTTAGCGCTGCGATTTTCGTTTCTGCTGAACCCTCTCCGCCGCTGATGATCGCGCCGGCGTGGCCCATGCGCCGGCCCGGCGGGGCGGTGCGGCCGGCGATGAAGGCCGCCACGGGCTTCTTTACATTCTGCTTGATGAAGTCGGCGGCTTTCTCTTCGTCGGTACCGCCGATCTCGCCGATCATGATGATGCCGTCGGTTTGCGGATCTTTGCTGAAGAGGTCGAGGATCTCGATGAAGTTGAGGCCCTTGACCGGGTCTCCGCCGATGCCGACGCAGGTGCTCTGGCCGATGTTGCGGCTGGAGCATTGCCACACCGCTTCATACGTGAGCGTGCCGGAGCGAGAGACAATGCCGACCGCCTTGCCGGTCTTGGCGTCCTTGCGCGGCAGATGGATGTAGCCGGGCATGATGCCGATCTTGCACTCGCCCGGCGTGATCACGCCGGGGCAATTGGGGCCGATCAGATTGATCCCGGGGCGATCCTTCAGGAACGCCTTTACCTTCACCATGTCCAGAACGGGAATGCCTTCGGTGATCGCGCAGATGACGCTGACGCCGGCGTCGGCGGCTTCCATGATCCCATCCGCCGCGAAAGGCGGCGGAACAAAAATCATCGTCGCCGTCGCACCCGTCGCGCGCACCGCCTCGGCGACGGTGTTAAACACCGGCAGCCCGTTGGCGTCCTTGGTGCCGCCCTTGCCGGGCGTCACGCCGCCGACCATTTTGGTGCCGTAATCAAGGCAGCCCTTCGTATGAAAAGCGCCGGCCGACCCGGTAATCCCCTGGCAAATCACCTTCGTTTCACGATCCACGAGAATGCTCATAGGCGTGGAAGATTAAGGGGGAGGGTTGTGGCGGGCAAGCGAGGCCGCTGAGCGGACGAAATCCGAAGCCCGAATCCCCGAAATCCGAATTAAATCCGAGTGATTGAAATCCGAAGAAGGGAGTCCACGAAGGGCACGAAGGGCACGAAGGCGTTCTCGACCTGTTGCGGCGGTTGCTCATGGCTCACTTTGCCACCGCTTGACACGCTCTACGCCAGCGTCGAGCGTGCGCAGCAGACTGAAGTCGTGCGGCGATTTCACCCATTTCTGGTCGTATACCGCTAGATATTGGTCGCGAATTTTCTTTTCGTCAAAATAATGGCCGTATTCCGTCAGCGATGCGGGCACGTTGTGGACGGCGTCGCCAAGATCTGAAAGCTGCTCCTGGCCAATCTCATTCGCATTATTGCGAATGAAGAGCGCTACGCGATACAGGAGGTACAACGCGGCGCTAAAGTAGGGTTCGGGCGGGATGTTTTTTGGTTTGTCGAACATGGGGCAATCGGTCAGGCGCCCGTTTGTCAGGCTGGTCGCTGTCGCGCTCTTCGCCTCGACTTGCGCTCAACGGTCAGAGCGACACACATGCCAAGCAGGATTGCGATGGTGGGAGCGGCTCGTAGGTGGCTAGCCCACCATTGAAGGTGCGGTTCCACATAGAGTGTCTTGCCATGCGACACATAGGCCGCAGTTTTCGTCACGGTTGGCCGCAGGACTGAGCTGTGATCCATCCAGATGTCCGTCACCAAAGCCACAAGGCAAATCGCGCACATGAGAATGAAAGTAATCAGATAAAGGCCGAGATAAGCTTTGCTGCTCATGGCGTTCCCCATAGGTCGTCGTTTGCTCGGCAGTTAAAGAGAGCTATGCCGCGTCGGCGGTGTCGCCGACGATTGAGGCCACCCCCTCGTGGTCAAACCAAATCGGCACCCCGCCCGGCGCGATGTAGACCGCGACGCCATCGCGTACCACCATGGCTCGTGCATGATCAACTTCAAAGCGCCGGCCGCCGAGAAGGTTCAATGGTGAATGGATGGAACGGCGCGCGGGTAGTCAAGGCGTCCAATTGACGGTGGAAGTTATCGGCAGTCACGCGTGAAATTATACCAGATGACCGGCCGGAAGCAGTAACAAACTGGGGCGGCGGCAGATCGGTCGGGTTGTCGCCGATGCGCGATTATGTGACGAATATGATTCTAAATGTCATATCGGTAGGCCCGCCGCACGTGCTTTGTGCCAAGGGGCCAAGAGCGCCAAGGAAGAAATTCCATGCGACGCTTAAAGGTCGCGGACTCTGAGACGAACTTCATGTGGTACGTCCGGTGCTCGTGGCGCTGTTGCTCCTCCTTTCCTGATTGAATTCCTTTGCGCTCTTTGTCTCTTTGCGTCTTTGCGCGATTCAAATTGCGCAAAGACGCAAAGAGACAAAGACGCAAAGAAAGCATTGACTTCTTGGCCCCTTGGCGTCTTGGCTTCTTGGCGCAATCAATCCGGGGAGGTGGTGGGGTGCGCATCATGGCCGCGCAACGTGGAGCGCATTAGGGGTGCCGGCACAGGTGATGTCACGCGAAGAGTCGAAGCTGCGAAGAAGAAAACTTGTTCTGGCTTCGTTTCTTCGTCGCTTCGCGTGACATGATCCTGTTTGGCATCGGACAGGGCCGAATGGCAGCGCAGGAGGATCCGGGCCCTCGCTTAGGCTCGTTCCCGGCGTGGCGAACGGGGTTCGCCTTGGATGGAGGTTTCTGGTTGGCCTGTGTCGGGTCCCCAACCTCCGCGCCCGTGTTGGAAAATGACGGAAGATTATATTGGCTTATCCGCACTGCCGGCGGCTAATGAAACTATCCTCAGGTGGCGTATGATGGGTGCGGCGATCGGCGCCACATTTGTCAAAACCTGTTCGGGTGCCACAGGTCGGCGTACTCGCAGACCTGTGCTTTCCGGGCGAACTCGAAGACACAGGTCTCGGAGTACCGCGACCTGTGGCACCCGAAGATGCTGGCTCGCCGAGCGGATAAGCTTTTTCTGATTCTCAACGAGGGATGGAATCTTCGCGCATGAAAATCAGGCTCTCTCATCGCGTCGTTCGACGCTTGGCTCTTGCGCTGGCGATTCTGGCGCTGCTGTTGGTGCCGGTGATTGCCTTCGCACGCGCGGGCGGCGGGGAGGGATATAGCGGCGGAGGTGGAGGCGGCCATGGTGGCGGCGGTGGGGGTGGCGGCGGAGCCATTATCTGGATGATCATCCAGCTCTTCCGCCTCACGCTCTATTACCCGTATGTCGGCATCCCGGTTTGGATCATCGTCATCGTCTTTTTCATCTACGTGAAAAATCAGGGAACGCAGGCGTATCAATCGAATGTGATTCGGCGGGGAAGTGCCGTCATTGATTCGGCTCAGCAATCGGGCGCCATCGAGCAGTTGCGGGCGCATGATCCGTTGTTTGATGAAGGCGGGTTTGCCCGCCGTGTGGATGCGGCGTTTCGCAAGATTCAGCAGGCGTGGTGCGATCAGAATCTGGACGCCGTTCGGGCATTCATTTCCGACGGCGTGCATGAGCGGTTTCTCCTGCAGTTTGCCGAGCAGCGCGATGCCGGCTGGCGCGATCGCATGGAGGGGCTGACGATCCAATCGATCGAGATCGCGCAGGTGGAATCGGATGGCGTCTACGATGTGCTGTCGATGCGGATTGCCGCCAGCGCGGCCAATTACCATGAGTCGATCGCCACCGGCAAGCGATTGCCGGGGCAAATTTTTCCGGGCGAATTTGCCGAAGTGTGGACGTTCATTCGGCGGCGCGGGGCGCATACCGTCACCGGCAAGGCGGGATTGATCGAAGGGAATTGCCCCAACTGCGGCGCGCCCATCGAGATGAATCAATCCGCCAACTGCACGCATTGCAAAGCGCAGCTTCGCAGCGGCGAATATGACTGGGTGCTGGCGGAAATCACACAGGACCAGGAATGGGACGCCAGCCGCGCCGGCGAGCAGCCGGGCGTGGCGCAGCTTCGGCAAACCGATCCGGATCTCAACGCCAGCGAATTGGAAGACCGCGCATCGGTCATGTTCTGGCGCAAGGCGGCGGCGGACCGGTTGGGCAAGATCGATCCGCTTCGGAAGATCGCCTCGCCGGCCTTTGCGGAAACGTATGCGTTGCAACTTCGCGCGACCGACAACGGGCAGCGAACCTTCTTCGGCGAATGCGCGGTGGGATCGGTAAAGCTTCTGGGCGTCGGCGCCAACGGACCAAGCGAGCAGGCGGCGGTCGAGATTCGCTGGTCGGCCAAGCGATATATTTCCAATCGCGGCCAACCCGCGACAACCAATGGCGAGAACGCGCTGTTTCACACGCTGTTCATTCTCTCGCGCAACGCCGGCTCGAAGACGGACGCCGGCAAGGGAATCTCATCGGCGCACTGCCCCACCTGCGGCGCACCCTACGCCGGCGGCGGCGAGAATGCCTGCACCTATTGCGGCACGGTGTTGAACGATGGCGCGCATGGCTGGGTGCTGACAGATATCACGGCGCGCTCGGAGCCGCGCGGGCGGGAAGTGCTGCAAAGGCTCGGGCATTTCGGGGTTGATTCGCCGGCTGCCGGCAATGGGCAGAAGCTTCCGACGCCCGATCGGCAGGGCGTGCTGGCGTGGATGATCCAGGTCGCCGGCGCCGATGGTCAGATCGACCCGGAAGAACGCCAACTGCTCATGAGCACCGCGACGCGGCAGAACGTTTCGCCCGCCGCGCTGGATGGGATGATCGCCGCCTCGGCACGCGGCGCGCTTGAGGCCCCCGCGCCCGCCGATTCCAACGAGGCCCTCGGGTGGATGGGATGCCTCGCAGAAACCGCGATGGCGGATGGAAAGATCTCGCCGGAGGAATTCGAAGTTTTGCAGATGGTGGGTGAGAAGGTCGGGGTGGGTGATGCGGATATCAAGCTGCTGATCAATCGGGTGAAGGCGCAACGTTATGAAGCCGCGGTAACGGCGCTGCGGGAACAGAAGGCGCGCGGGAATGGGCGGGGGAGTTGAGGAACGTTGGCTCGCGCAAGTTTATCGGGGTTCAGATTAATTGTGTCGCTGCTTTCGCAATATTGGCTCGTCAATGTGG